>CAZFWE010000001.1:0-11171 GCA_964522685.1 uncultured bacterium
CGGGAAAGTCAACCCAGGCCTCTAAAATGGCTGCCACATCGGTTAATTCTTTCTGGAACGATCCGATTTTCTTCGATAAATCGCCGGAAAGCTGTTTTTCGGCGTTTTCCAATGCGATCTCGCTTTTTGAGGCAATTAACTGCTGAACGGCTTCCGCTTGGGCTAAGTCGATTTTTCCGTTGAGAAATGCCTGAAGAGAAAATTCGCCAGGCTGAGCCGGTCTAGGCCCAGCCTCGAAGATCCGCTCCAAGATCCGGCGGACGATCAAGCTTCCCCCGTGACAAGAAATTTCTACGGTATCCGCGCCTGGATAAGAGCGGGGGCCCTTCATGACCAGCAATAGGACTGAGTCGATTACCACCCGCGGTTTACCTGTGATTTTTCCATAGTGGGCTGTGTGGGTTTTGTAGCTCTTCACCGGTCCTAAAAAAATTTCTTCAGCCACGTCGAAAGCCTTGGCCCCCGAAATGCGGATAACGGCAATCGCTCCTTCTCCGGCAGGGGTGGCAAGGGCGGCAATTGTATCGCCGGGTTGGTAGGATCGATGGACAAAATGCATAGCGAAAGAAGTTTAGCAGAATCTAGATTTTAATTAACGGGTATATTACGATTGTGGCTAATAAAATCTCAAGAACCTATCCCATTCATCTTAATGATGAGATTTGAGATGATTTTTCTGCGGATTTTTGATTCGAAGGAGGAGAACATACCCAAAGGGTAGGCGACGAACTGAGAACGAAAAGCCGCCAAAAAGCGCTCAAAGATCGCATTTAAAGAATAATGGGATAGGTTCAATTGTTGTGCTAACTGCTGTAAATCAAAATAATCCTGTTCCCCCCCCTATTTTTGAAGAAGAGGATCCCATTGGCGATCAGCCGATTGGGATGACCACTTATTTAGTGAATACATTGAAGGAAAAGTGCGAGGAGTTGGGGAAGGCATCTTCTAAAACGAACGAGACGAAATGGATTCTTCTCGCCGTCGGTATTTCTTTGTTTGTACTAGGGAGCGCTTTTCTTGGCGCAGCATTCGCAACTTCTAATTTGCTTCTAGGCAAGATCGGCATTTACCTGATTCCCGCTTCAGTTCTTAGTTTTGCGGCCATCCCTCTTTTCACTCCACCCGACTATCACAAAATTAAAGAACTCGTCGATGCAGATCTCATCGACTTTGCCGACAAGGATAAGAGCGATTTAAAGATCATGGAGACAGGCAAGATCCAATTAAGGCCCGATAATATCCTCATGTATAGCGAAGTTAAAAGGCTCGCTAATCAGCGGGCATCTACTACGATTACATAAACTCAAGCGACAAGTTCGAGGACTTTCCATTGCGCAGAAATCCCTGACAAGGTAAAACTTTTTCTTCAAACGGAGTTTTAATGAAAAAGTTGATCGGACTTTTCCTTGTTTTGGTCCAAAGCGTAGCTTTCGGAGATTGGGATCCTGAAGAATATGCTGAAATCGATTTTCCCCAAGATATTTCTAATCTGAGATCGCTAAAAGATCTCTCTTACTTAAAACTAAAGCAGAAGGTCCTGAAAAAAAGCGGCCATAAAATCACGCAGGAAAAGGTCGATCTTTTGATGGATCTCATCCTGATCGCCCGCCCAAATGTATGTGTTGAAATCGGTGTGGGGCAAGGAGCTTCTCTACTCCCGATCGGGGCGGCTCTTCGATATCTTAAAACTGGAAAACTTTACGCGATCGATGCCTGGTCCAACGAAATCACGACTCGATATTTGGATGCCTCGGATCCGAATAAGTCTCATTTGTTGAAGGCGGATAAGGAAAAAGAATATAAAAAGTGCCTTAAAACTATCGACGAATGGTCTTTGGAAAAATATTGCAAGGTTCTTCGAAAAACTTCTGAAAAAGCGGTCGGTAAAATCGGCGCAATCGACTTTTTGCATCTCGATGGAGATTATTCAGAGGTCGGTTCGGCAAGAGATGTGGAACTCTATCTTCCCAAGGTAAAATCGGGAGGATATATTTTGCTCTCGAATTTTTCGATCGTGGTGAACGGCAATCAGCCTAAATTAAAGAGTTTTGTCATGCTTTTCGAGGTCTCTGAGATGGTCTGCGAAATCGAGCACGACAACGCGATTTTGTTCAGAAAGCTTTGAACTCGAGAAATTGATTTCTCCGAAGTTTTTTTAGGAAATCGCGCAATATCTGTTCCGCAGGTTCCAGATCGGATCGCATTAATTAGTCTTTCTCTGCTCTGTTTTCCAAGCGCTGCTGCGCGTGTTCGTCGGTGCTACGCAACATAAGTTGTTATTCATTTTTACCCCATTCAATAATGCAATCAATAATCATCTGTGCTCTCTCCTCAACGGGGCCTGGAGGAATGTGAATGATTTCGTATCCCATACTTTTGTAATTTTTTTCTAAACAGCGAGCTTTTTGCAGTGATTCTTGCAGATCTTCATCACGAGCTGGGCCTGGCACAACAAAGCCCAAGCTATCGATAAAAAACACCTTGTTACTAAAATACTGATTATCAATAGCCGCTTGTATGCAATCAAGAATACCCTGATACACTGTACGTTTTTGCAATAAAATATACGAAAGGCCATCAAGATGTCCTCGATCAAAAAATGCAATAGGAGCAGTTGATTGTTGTACTTCCATCTGTCTTCTTAAAATTAATTTATACATCCGTAAATGGTAATCTTCTACTCTCCAAGGTTGTTTAATGCCCTTGTTTAAATCTTCTTCGATAATTTGCGTTGCAGCTTCCGGAACGGTAAAATACCCTTTTTGTGCTAGACAATTGATAATGGAAGTTTTTCCAGCTCCAGGTCCGCCAGTGAGAATGTACCGTTGTTGATTTGATCGGACGTTTACAAAAGATTTCCTGATGAGTTCGGAGATGTCGGAACTCTCGCTTATCATTACTTTTCTTTCTGAAATTTCTTGATTTTCTACAAAGCCGATGTCGGCAATCAACGCTTTACTCATACTCAATACGCAAAACATTATATATTTTTCCCAATGCACATGAACCCAGCCTTTAAGTAAGAATGAATATTATCCTATAAGGAAGATAAAAACTTCATCAGATTTTTATCATCTTTCCACCGCGGGATTCTGATTCCAAATTCACATAGCTTAACTGGGCGCAGTATAATTCCAGAGCCTAATCACGGGGTTTTCGTATTCAACGCCGAGAATGCTCATCGAGGCCGGAGAAAGGTAGAAAAACTTCGCCTCTTTGACGCCAAGCCCGAGCCAGCGGGCTGCGAGAACTCGAGAGAAATGGCCGTGCGAAAAAAGGGCTACTGGGCTACTAAAAGAGCGAAGCTTGATAAGTACTCGGTCGGCTCGGTTGGCTACTTCTTTAAGCGTCTCTCCTTCGGGAGCTCCGTCGGCAAAGAGATGCCAGCGAGGATCGATTTTTCTGATTTCAGCACTTGTTAGCCCTTCATATTTTCCGTAATTCCACTCTTGCAGATCGGAGTCTACTACGATGTCTTTGAAACCGGCGATTTTACACGTTTCGAGCGCTCGAATTCGGGGGCTTGAAAACACGTTGCTAAAAGGAATCTTTTTCAGGCGATCCCCGAGAAGAAGGGCTTGTTTCTTTCCGTTTTCAGTGAGAGGGATGTCTGTGATCCCCGTATGTTGCCCAGAGAGAGTCCACGCGGTTTCTCCATGGCGACAGATGTATATTTGAGGATCATTCATTCTTTTTTTCCTTGTCTTTGTAGAACGCGCCACCGTTATCGGAAATAGCTCGCGGCTGCGTGGAGACAATGTCATTTTGTACCGTGAAAAATCGGATGTCTGGAACGAGATAAAAATCCATGTCGTAGGGAAGGAAAATATGATTTTGTTTGAAATGGTCGAGAATTTTTTTCATCCCAGAACGGCGGACGATCATCGAATAAGCCCCGAAGCGAGAGTAAACTCTCCGGAAATCTCCATCGATGTCTTTGGTTTTCTTAAAAATTTTAGGGTTGGGTGGCGAGAAATTCGGACGCCATGCGAAGCTTGTGGCGGGGACGTATTCGCCCATTTGATTTTTGGTATCCCTATCGGTAAAAAGGACATCCCATCCGTCTTTGCCGACTAGGGCGTCGAGTCGATCGATCAGAAAGGAGATCTTGGAAGGATGTTGGACTACTTCAATATCGTCTTCCATTACCCAAATGGTCTTGTACTTTGAATCGTAAGCGTCTTGAAGAATGGAGAGATGGCTGAGGACTATGCCGATGGCACCTCTAGACATGCAATGGCAAAAATAGGTCCGGCCGATTTGTTGGATGTATTCGTGTTCAGGATTCCCTTCGAATTGAGCCTCGTAGAAAGTGGCTCGGTGCCCGCCGGCCATCCAATTTTCGAATTTGACGCCGACGTCGTTGATAGTTTCTAAGCTCAGCTCCCATCCATTGACAGCTGAAAAGCGATAAGGAAAGATGCCGTAGGGATTGAGTTGTTCGTTGCAGATAGCGAATTTTTCCGGCCTTTGGTCTAAGTTGATTGTGTAGATGAAATCGATATTGCGGATTCGATGGTAGTCGGCTTTTCCTCCTGCTTTTTTGAAGTGTTCTTGCAGGTCTGCAAAGAGGCCACAGGTCAATAAGAGCAAAAACCAAAATTTCATAATTTTTGGAATAAATAGCACTCATCTCCGACCGAGCGCATGGGAAGGAAAGTGCATCGCTCTAAGAGGTAACGCACCGCTTTATTCGTGGAAGACCAATTTACGTCGTCAAACCAAATGTAGCCGTTTTTTTTCACTTTCGGCAAGAAAAGTGTAACATCTGTAAACGCAGATTCTTCCGTATGATTTCCATCGACGTGCAAAATGTCGATCGATTCGTCGGCAAAAAAATTTACAGCTTCAAGCGATGTAGCACGCATGATCGTGCAGAAACTCGATAGGCTGTTTTTCTTGATCAGTTTTGCAAAATCTTTGTAGATTTTTTCTAGATCCACGGTTGTCCACCAGATGTAGTTGGGATCGTCAGGCTGATACCCCATTTGACAGTCTTCTGCTTTCCAGGGATCGATGGCGTAGATGACGCCATGTCTTTGATATCGGAGCGCTTGGGCCATCGGATAGACGGAAGAACCACCGAAGACGCCGATTTCTACGACGACTTTTGGGTTCGTTTCATGGATAAGTTCCATCAACTTGTCCGCTTTTTCATAGACGCACCACCCGGGAATTGTTTTCTGTTGAAGCATAACTTTTTGCTTATGTTTTTCCCATTTTCGGTCAATTGCGGTGAGCATCGGGATGAATGCGATAATGCAAAGAACAAGCCATTTTTTCATACGAAGTATTCCTTAGCGTTTTTTCAGGAGAGTTTTTTCAGATTTTTTAGCAAAACCTGTTTGTCTAGGATGATTAATTTTATGCTCGAATCATTTTCTCCACAGCAGACATAGAGAACTTCTTTTCCATTTCGAATCCCTTCCGAAAAACTGCCTGGAAAGATCACCCGTTTACGCCTTTCGGCCGTATTCATATGGGGAGAATCATAAATTCCCTCGAAGAGAATAGGATAATGGGAAATCCCGGTTATATGAAAAGGAGGGTCTTTCTCAAACGTATAAGCGGCCATTACATACCAAGGGTAATTGCGGTGATCTTCAAAGAAACTGTGAAAGAAACTAAGATATTGGCCGTCGACAAGACGAGCTGGAGCTCCTCCCCTCGGGTTTCCCCACATCTCGGGCCAGAATATTTTTGGAGATATCCAATTACCAAAATCATGGAGATGGACCAGAGCATTCTCTTCGGGGTTCGGCAATTTCATAATTTTTTGCGGATTGAGATAATATTCGAGGTAGATCTCAGGTTTCCCATTTTCTATTCGTTCGAAAGGGACCCAGTTTTTTTCAATGGATTTTATCTGCAAGTCGAGAGCGGTCGAGAATTCCAGTTTTGATTCTTGCAAGTTTACTTTCCCAATATGCATACTGCGGTAACCCGCGGCGCCCCCCATTTGTAGATCGTTGAAAATGAGGTAGATCTCTTCGCCGATTCGAAGGGCGCGAGGGTCTTCGGAAAATTGACTCCCCGTATCAATCGTCGTAAATTCCTTTTCTGTCTGCTCGAAATTTTCGTCGAGTTCGCAGCATCCGATATATGTGTAAAAATCGGAAGCGCAATCGCGTTTAATAATATCGTAGCGGAAGAAAAGAAGGTATCCGCTTTCTTGTTCGATCATGGAGGGGTTATAGGGAGCAGGGATTCCTCGAATGGCAATCTTTTGGGAGCCGAGTATCAATCCGGATGTTTCTGCAAGAGGCGTCGTTTGCAATTGAGGAGGGATGGAAAGCTTCCCCAGAAGAGGGAGAAATTCGGTCCCGGTCTGTTCTATGTTCAAGAACGTCCGTTCGATCGCTTTCGTTTTTCTTTTTAGAGTCCTAATTTCTACTGCAAAATAGACAAAAAGAGCCGTTGCAATGAAAAAAACGTACGATAGGAGAACAACCGCCAGAAACCACAGCTTGGACGAAGGTGCTTTTTTTTCTTCGCGCTTAGTTGAGACTTTTCGTTCGATCGCAGCGATGGTTTCAGGATTTAGGGTCATCTTTGTTTTCTAAAAAAAATTAAGTACACCACTTTTTACCGGATAGCTGATTTTTTGAACATTAGATTTTCTGGAGCGCCGCAGTAATCAGCCTTCCAAGGTCTAACTCCTCTTTTTTTTCAGCGAGAGCAGCTTGAATCGCTTTTTGAGCGTCCAAGGGAGGATAGCCGAGATTGATGAGCGCACTGAATGCATCGGAGTGCAAAGAGTTTTCCAAAATTTGCGGAGACGAGCCGAAAGCGCTTTTGCCTTTGCCTTTGAATTTATCCCTCATTTCGATGACGAGCCTCTCTGCTGTTTTTTTTCCGATGCCTGGAATTTTGCTCAAGAGCCGGATATCGGAGCTGGCAATGGCTTTTTGAAAGGCCTCGATATCGATATGTCCGATGATGGCAGAGCCCGTTTTAGGTCCGATGCCTGAAACGGTGAGGACGGATTCGAAGAGGTTCCTTTCGTCTTGCGTCATGAAGGCGTACAGCGTTTCGCTGTCTTCGCGGACGATATGGGAGAGATAAAGCTCGACAGGGCTTTTTACAGATGGCAATCGATTGAACGTGCTTAAGGGGATGGAAAGGCGGTATCCAATCCCTCCTGCTTCGACGACGGCTTTAGATGGGTCTTTATCGATTAACGTGCCTTTGATGTACTCAAACATAGCATTCTCCTATTGTTCGCATGGCAAATAGCGAGCGCGAGTGCGTCGGCGGCGTCTTCGGGCTCTGGAAGTTTGGGAAGTCGAAGAAGCGAGGCAATCATTCTTTGCACTTGGGCTTTGCTTGCTGCGCCGTTTCCAACGACCGCCTGCTTGGCTTTTTTTGGCGGGTATTCATGCACTGGTATTTTACGGCGCGCGGCGGCTAAAATAACCATCCCTTTGGCCATTCCCAGTTTGATTGCACTCTGCGCATTTTTCAACACAAATTGCGATTCGATGGCGACAGCGTTGGGCTGAAAGCGGTCGAGAAGTTGCTCGACGGCTTCGAAAATAATCAGATATCGCTCTGCTAGTGGCAAGCTGGGCGGAGGCTTGATACAGCCGAAATCGAGCGGTTCTATATTTACACCTTTGATCTGGATCAGGCCATAACCTGTAATCCGCGTGCCCGGATCGATGCCGAGAATGCAATCTTCATTCATCATAATTGATTATTACAGTACTCTAAGAGTACAATCCGTTTCTATGAATATTCGAGTACCCGACCGTAAGAGACTGTTAACGGATTCAGTTTCAGTCGATTTTGGGGTTCTTCAATCCAACTTCCAGAAAGTTAATGAGACCGAGTGCTAAGCCATGCTGAAAAAAATAGGGTCAGATTCTTTGGAAAATTTTGATGGTCGGGTACTAGTGCGTATGCCCAATTGGATCGGCGATCTGGTGATGTCCACGGCAGTTCTTGCTGATCTGAGGAAAAAATTTCCTTCGGCTTCAATCACTGCGATGTGCCGCCGGCCCCTTTGCGATCTCTTGGAGTTGGACGATTCGATCGATGAGCTTTTTTGTTTCACCAAGCCGACAAACGGCTTTCTGCGGCGCGACGATCGGCGCAATATCATCGAAAAAATCAAAAATGGCAAATACGATCTCGGACTTCTTTTGACCCACTCTTTTTCTTCGGCCTGGTGGTTCTGGCAGGGGAATGTAAAACGGAGGATCGGTTTTTCCAGGCACATGCGGAGTTGGATGCTCTCGGATGCTCTACCGATGCCGAAAAAAGGAACTGAGCACGAGGTTGACACCTACAAGCGGCTCTTAACCCCTCTTGGAATCCCTCTTTCAAAGACGCGGCCAAGGCTTTTTGTCAGCGGACAGGAAGTCGAAACTTCCAAAGAGTTGCTCTATCAACGAGGCTATCGCAAAGGCTCTCCTCTCATCGGCATCAACCCCGGCGCGACCTACGGTTCAGCGAAGTGTTGGCCTTCCGAGAGGTTTCGCTTCCTCGCTCTGAAACTTTTAAAGGAGAAAGATGCGGCCATCGTCTTTTTCGGAGATCTTTCGACGGCTTCACTCATCAAGGAAATCTGTCAAGGTTTGCCTGAAGAGGTGATCGATCTTGCCGGAGTCACGAGTCTAAGAGAGCTGGCATGTCTGATTAAAGATTGTACTGTCTTAGTGACGAACGACAGCGGTCCGATGCATATCGCTGCCGCTTTCAATACGCCCCTCGTCGCTTTATTCGGTTCGACCGACGATCGAGCGACCGGTCCGTACGGACAACCTGAAGCGGTGATTCATAAACGGCCGAGCTGCTCTCCTTGCTTCAAGCGCATTTGCCCCATTGATTTCCGCTGCATGAAGGAGATTTCGGTGGAAGAGGTCGCGGAAAAAGTGGGAAAATATGTTTAGATCGTTTGCACAAAAATTTTTGCCCAACCCCCTCGACTGGAAATTAAAGCGCGCTCGAAGACGGGGTACGAAGACGGTTTTGAGCTGCTGGAATCGGGGACTCGGCGATATCGCCCTTGGGTTAGCTGCAATCATCTACCGCATTCGCGAGTATTTGCCTGATGCGAACATTTCGGTGCTCACCCGCGAAAATTTAAAAGATGGTTTTACATTGCTCGATGGGCTTGAAATTCTTTCTGCCAAAGATTGGAAACGAGGGGAACTGTACGATTGGAAGAAGACTCTTTCTCAAAGGGAGTTCGATCTCGTCCTAGAAAAGCCGTCGCCGACTGACTGGTGCCGTTGGCAGCATAAGAGGTTTACTCCGCGTTTAAAATGGAATCAAGAGCATGATGAACTCTGGAAGAAGTTTGAGTTGGAAGAGGGATTCGTCTACGTCGGAGTTCAATCGACCGCGGAAACTAACTACGGCCTGTGGCGCAATTTTCCCGAAAAAAGGTGGAATGAGCTCTTTGATCTCTTAGAAAAACAGGGGGGGGTGAAAATTCTCCTCTTTGGCTTTGCTTCCGAGATGAAATTTCACCATCCGATGATTTGCGACTTCCGCGGAAAAACGTCTTTTTTTGAACTTCTTTCGATCATCAAAAACCGGTGCTCTGCACTCGTCGTCCCTGATTCGGGCATCACTTCAATGACCTACTACCTCGATGAATCATTTCCCATTCGGCTGGTCACGCTTTGGGCAGATCCAAACCATGGAATTTTGAAGCAAGCTGTGGTCTCTCCCAATCCGCAGCTCATCCATATCCCTCTGATCGGAGCTCACCGCGACTTGTCGACGGTGACTGCAGAACAGGTCTTCGATGCGATTTTTCCGAAGAAGAGTTACAAGCCTTTGCGAGAGTGTTCTAAATTTGAGGATGTTTCCCCTTGCAGCACGGAGAATACAGCTTGCGTCATCTTGGCTGGCGGGCTTGGCTCTCGACATGGATTTCCGGGGCCGAAAGGACTTTTTCCGATATTGAATAAAACTCTTTTCCAACACCATTTGGAAAAAGTGCCTTTAACGATGCCGGTAGCGATCATGACGTCTCCGCAGAATCAAGACGCGACCAAAGCCTATTTTGAAAAAAACGAATATTTCGGTCGAAAGGTTTTGTTCTTCGAGCAGACGGTCTTGCCGATCCTCGATGAAAAATACCGCCCTCTAGGGGTTGGGCCAGATGGAAATGGGAGCGTCTATTCCTCTCTTTTGAATTCGGGCATTCTCGACCAATTTGAGCGAGAAGGGATTCGTTCTGTCTTTATTATTCCCGTTGAAAATCCCCTTGCAGATCCCGTTGACGGGCGACTCTTGGCGCTCAAGGCAGATGTTGCAATCAAATGCGTAAAACGGATTAAGGGAGAATCGATGGGAGCGCTCGCTGAGGATTTATCGATCATCGAGTATTTCGACATTCGAGAAGACGATTTTTCTTACTCCTATGCGGGGCAAGCTCTTCTTTCGCTCTCTTTTCTTCGGAAAGCTGCTAGCTCTCCCTTACCGCTTCACTGGATTCGCAAAAAAGCCACCGTGGGGGGCCGGGAAATGATCGTCTGGAAACGGGAAAAATTTCTTTTTGACGCTTTCCCATTGGCTGTCGAAAGAGCCGCTTTGTGCTACGAAAGAGAAGTGTGCTACGCTCCGATCAAAGGGCCGGAAGAGAAAGAGGCTATTGAAAAATTATTGCGGAAGAAATTATGAAAAAAATTGGTTATTTAGGAGCGGGAACTTGGGGAATTGCGCTCGCCTCAATCCTCGCGCAAAACGGATATTCGGTCGTCATCTGGACCCGCGATGCAGAGTTTGCAAAACAGCTTCAAACGACGAGAAAACATCCCAAGCTCGCCGATTTCATCTTTCCCGAATCGCTGCGGTTTACCAGTCATTTGAGCGAGACAGTAAACGGCGCAGAAACTCTTGTCGAGAGTGTCACTTCCGCCGGCATTCGTCCTGTATTTACTGAGATTCAGAAAAGCCATCCCATTGACTGTCCTGTGATTCTCACATCGAAGGGGATCGAACAGAGAACGGGCCTTTTGTTGCCTGAGATCGTCTCCGATGTTCTTGGCAAGAGCGAACACCCTCTTGCCGGCTGTTTGAGCGGCCCGAGCCATGCCGAGGAAGTAATCCAAAACTTGCCTACCTCCGTTGTCTGCTCCGCATACGATATGGCCATCGCGAAAGAGATCCAGGAACTATTCACAACTCCCACGTTCCGCATCTATCCGAATAGC
>CAZFWE010000001.1:11181-24582 GCA_964522685.1 uncultured bacterium
AGCGACATCAATGGAGTTTCTTTTGGTGGTGCCATGAAAAACATCATCGCGATCGCTTGTGGAATCGCGGATGGGCTGGGTTGTGGCGACAACACAAAAGCCGCCCTTATGACGCGTGGGCTTCATGAAATGCGCAAACTCTGCGTCGTCAAAAACTCCAGACCTGAGACGCTCAATGGCCTTTCAGGGCTCGGCGATCTTTGCGTCACGTGTCTTTCGCGCCACAGCCGCAACTATCGGTTTGGGCGTCTCATCGCAGAGGGGCTTTCTCCCGAAGGCTCCCGCCAAAAAATCGGTATGGCTGTGGAAGGGATTTATTCCTGCGTTTCTGCTCGTGAACTTGCGCGGAAAAATCACATTCCCGTTCCGATCACCGAAGTGACCTACTCGATTATCTATGAAAGTCTTGACCCGAGAGAAGCGGTCAAGCAGCTTTTAACTCGCGCGATCAAAGAGGAGCATCTATAGTAGACCTCTTGCGTAACTTAGGTTCTGTCGATTTTTCGGTTCTTTTGAGCCGATTTTCGATTCAAAAATTGGGGGTAATATCCATTTTCGTATATGACCCCCAATTTTTGAAGTCGAAAAGCGGCCAAAATAATCCAAAAATTCGACGAACTCTAAATTACGCAAGAGGTCTAGTTATGCAAGAGGTCTTATGATCAAGGTCGTAACTGCAGATGAGATGAAGCGGATTGAAAAATGGGCCATTGACCGCGGCTCATCGGAAGAATCATTTCTATGCGAGGCAGGGAAAAAAGTCGCCGCCGCCGCCAAAAAATTTCCCGGCAAAAAAATAGTGCTTTTGATCGGCAAAGGCAATAAAGGAGGGGATGCCTATGTCGCAGGGCGCGAACTTTTAAAGGCGGGCTATGAGATCAGAGCCCATCTTGCGTATCCCCTAGAAGAATGCAGCCCGTTGAATCAGAAGTTTGGAAAAGAATTTCCTCAAACGGATAGCTTCGAGTGTGATTTTTTCATCGATGGCCTTTTGGGCACTGGCTTTCATGGGGAACCGGACACTTGGGTTGCCTCTTTAATCGATGCGGTCAATCGATCGAAAAAGCCGATCTTGTCCATCGATGTCCCTTCCGGCTTGAACGGTTCTACAGGAGAAACATCTGAGCACACTATCCGAGCAACTGCAACTGTTACGCTCGGTCTTCCAAAAATCGGCCTTTTTCTCAAAAACAGTTGGAATTTTGTCGGGAAGCTTTACATCGAAGATTTTGGTCTGCCGAAAGAGGCGATCGACGAAGCAAAGGCCATTGGATGGATTCCAAAACTGGAAGAACTCCACCTTCCGCTTTTCAAGCGCAACCAGCATAAATACAGCCGCGGATTTGTCCTTGGGTTTGGTGGCTCTTCCGCTTTCAAAGGAGCGGTGAAGCTCTCTGGTCTTGCAGCCCTTCATACTGGTGCGGGTATCGTCAAAATTTTCACTCTCGAAGATGTCGGCCCGACGGCTGATGAGCTCATCTGTCAGATTTTCGATCAAAAACTCTGGGATGAGGCTCTAGCCAAAGCGGGGGCTGTTTTCATCGGTCCCGGGCTTGGCCGCTCTCCTGCAGCAAAAGAGTGGCTACAAAGGCAGCAAATTGATAAGCCCTACGTCGTGGACGCCGATGCGCTTTTTTTCTTAACCGATTTTCCGTCCCATTCCATCCTCACGCCACACGCTGGAGAAATGGCCCATCTTCTCAAAAACACCGGTCTTACCACCGCGGAAGAATTTGTCGAATCTAAACAAGTGATTCTCATTTTGAAAGGGGCCCCGACGATGATCTTAGCGCCTGGACAATTGCCGGTGATTATCCCGAGAGGAGACCCCGGCATGGCAACAGCTGGTTCCGGCGATGTTTTAACCGGCATTCTCACAGCTCTTCTCGCGCAGGGGATGCCTCTTTTCGATGCTGCGGTTCTAGGGGTGGTTCTGCACGCCCTCGCCGGTGAAGCCTGCGCGCGAGAAAAAACATCCTACGGCTATTCTGCGAGCGATCTTATCGAGGCATTGCCGAAAGCCCTTGAAGTTTTTATACCCAGATGAAAATTCTTGAACCAGTCGATGAAGCGGATGATTCCCTCCTCGAGCTGGACAGTGGGGTGAAAGTTAAGAAGGCGGACGCTTTTCTCGATGTCCGCATACGTTTCGGTGACCTCGCCAGGCTGCATGGGGAGGAATTCTTTGATCGCTTGTTTGCCGAGCGTCTGTTCAAGAAGCTCGACGAGATAGAGAAGGTCGATTGGCCGATTGTTCCCAAGATTGAAAATTTCATTTGGCGCGCCAAGATCAATGGCTGCAGCGGTCCCTTTTACGATGTCGTCGATATAAGTGAAGTCTCGTCGCATTTTGCCTAGATTGAAGATCTGGATCGGCTTGCCCTCGCAAATGTGCTGCGTGAATCGGTAATAGGCCATGTCTGGCCGTCCCCAAGGGCCATATGCAGTGAAGTAGCGAAGCGCAGTGGTCGAGAGGCCGTAGAGATGGTGGTATGCATGTGCCATCACTTCGTTGGCCTTTTTAGTAGCTCCGTACAGGTTCGTCGGCCGATCGGTCTTGTCTTCGATGCTGAAAGGGATTTTTTCATTAAGACCGTATACGGAAGAAGAGGAAGCGTAGATCAGCTTGGTCGAAGGATTAAAACGGCATGCTTCAAGGATGGAGGCGAATCCTTGGAGATTGGACGAGACGTAGTCGTCGGGATTGGCGAACGAATATCGGACGCCGGCTTGTGCTGCCAAATGGACGATATGGGTGATCTGGTGCGTAACGATGAGATTTTTTAGAAGAGAGGTGTCGCGGATGTCGGCCTCGAGGACCTCAATGGCCTCTTGAGAAAGGACGAGTTGTCTCTTTCTTTTAAGCTGTACGTCGTAATAAGAATTGAAGTTATCCAAACCGATTATAAAATCGCCGCGAATTTTAAGATGGCGGGCTAAGTGAAATCCAATAAATCCAGCTGCTCCAGTGATTAAAATTCGCTTCATTCTTTGTCGAACGTTTTGGTATATCTGGTCTCCATTGTAAAGAGCGGAATTCTTATTTTGCATGACATTTTTTCGATTGGCTTATCTTTTATGCTTGTTCTCCTATCTAACTAGCTGCACGGGACCCTATCTCGGGAAAGATATTTTTGGAGCGGATGAGTTTGTTCTCGATTCATATAAGATCCGGGAAGGGAAGTTTTCGATTTTAGAGCTAGAAGGACATGAACTTGTAGAACTCGACCCGTCGCTGTTAGAAGAATATCGAGATTG
Organism: uncultured bacterium; assembly: GCA_964522685.1. GTDB lineage: Bacteria > Chlamydiota > Chlamydiia > Chlamydiales > SM23-39 > CAITMJ01. The sequence continues at coordinate 14,440 of CAZFWE010000001.1, forward strand.
CCTTTGCGACGGCGATATTTTGCAGATCGCTCTTTTTCATCCGAAAAGGACCGATATTGCCGCAGCGGTAGCATCAATCGGGCAATCGGTCGGATTTCAAGTGGCTGAAGGAAAAGTCGCCTTGCCAGATTTAGCATCGATCGAAGTGGCCGGACTGACTTTGGAGCAGGCGAGGCAAAAAATCCAGGAGCTTTACAATGCGCAAATCCCCGACACAGAAGTGTTTTTGGCCTATAAGGACCGAATTGAACGGAAGGTCGAACTGGCGGGGCTGACGGCGATTTCCAGCGCCCCTGTAGATGGAAAGCTTCGGCTATACGACGTCCTTTCGAAAGCGAAAGTGCCCGCTGAGGCAAATCTATTCAAAAGCTATCTGACGCGTTGCGGCAAGCTGTTGCCGGTCGATATGACTAAGCTGCTGAAAGAAGGCGATATGAGCCAAAATGTTGTGATGCGTGGCGGCGATAAGGTCTATATCGCCTTTCCCGAATCCGCTAGCTTGATGGTGATGGGGGAAGTAGGGTGTGAACGGGTTCTCAATCTCCCTTGCGGTTCCCTTTCTTTAAGGCATGCGCTCGCGGCGTGCGGCGGAATTCCTTTCACCGGAGATAAGTCGTATATCCAAGTGATTCGCGGAAATATTTCCTCTCCGAAGATCTATACGCTGAATTGGGCGCATGTAATCCATTTGCCGAATGACAGCTTGCTCCTCATGCCCGGCGATATCGTCTACGTAGCGCCAAAACCCATTACCGAATGGAACCGATTTATCTCTCAACTTCTCCCTAGTTTCGGCGGATTAGAATCAGTTGGCAAAGGATGCAGCGGTTGGGGGATTATTGCTCCCTGATCCTGTTGTTACTTTCGAGGATTTGCGCCTTCTTTTTGCGCGGGGAAAAAAGGCGATTTTTAGGGCGGCTTTAATCGGTGCCGTTTTTGGCTTCCTCTGCATTTTTATTTCTCCCCCTGTTTACAAGATCGAAGCATCGTTCAAGGAAAAAGCCGACCAGGGCGGTGGCGCAAGCTCGATCCGCGATCTATTCCTTCACGGGCTGATGGCTCCCCAGCAGCCAGAAGCGATTCCCCTCATGAGGTCGCTCCAGGTTTTAAAAGCCGTCGTCTTTTCTCACGGGCTGCAGGCGGAGGTCAAACGGGGCTTTTTTCAGGTATTTCGCCGCTTCCGCGACCATCTGTATGCACAATTGCAATGGAAGCTGCCAGAAACCGATTGGTTCTTATTCGAACGAGTCCATTATGAAGGCGAAGAGGGTCTAGAGTTTGGTCTTCGCTTTACTCATCATGGGATATTTCAAGTGTTGAAGGGACGAAAAATAATAGCGATGGGCGAGGTGGGGAAAATTGTTGCGTGTGGCCCTGTTTCTTTCATTCTTGCAAAAGTTCCAAAAACCCTTTTGTTCCGCAAAACCTATACTTTGCGAATTTCTCCCTGGATTGCAAAAACGCAGCAGCTGCGAAAAAAGCTAAAGATCGCTCCTCAGAAAGCGAGTCGATCAATCTACGATTTGACTCTTCTTTTCAAAGACCGAAAGAGAGGCGAGGAAATACTCGACAGCATCATGGAGGCGTACCGCTCATTTTTAAAGCGCGACCACGACCAGATTGCGGCAGAACAAATCGCTTATCTCGAACAAAAACAAGGGCAGCTTTACGGAAAAATGGCCAAAATCTTCGATGAGCATGCTGCTCTTTTAAGCGAAGCAATGGGAGCAGAAGGATTTTTCAGTCTCGAGCAGGAGATCAAAAGCTATTCTGAAACCCACGCCAGGATTTCGAGTATAGATTTAGAGTTGGAGAAGATCGAGGGTTTATTTGGAGAAAACGATGACTTTGCTCGAAAAATCCAGGCTCTTAGCGAAGAAAGGAGACTCCTCCAAGTTGCAAACCCCGATCTGATCTGCTCTAATGAATTGATCCTCTCGCCTTCGAACACTGAATTCGATCTGGAGTCTTCCCGTGCACTCTATGCGAATTACGCAAAACAGTTCGACGAGTCACTGATGCAGATCGAGGCACTTTCCCAAGTGGAAGAATTGGATTTGAACGGGCTTTCGAATCTCTTGAAAGATCCGATGAGTCAAGCGGTGATCGCAAATACAGCCGCTTTAACATTGAAGCTCCAAGATCAAAAATATTCGAGTCCGAAAGAGAGGCTCCGTTGGAGCGAAGAGTTCGCCTTACAGAAGAAAATTCTGGTGGATCATGTTGAAGAGCTTTTGAAAATTGAGACGATGAACGCCTCGATTTTTCGCGAAAAAATGGCCCAGCTCCAGCGAGCAATCTTCTCTTGCCTCGACCAGCAGATTTCTGTTTTAACGGAGCAATCCAAAGCGGAAGTGGAAAAGAGGACAAAAGCTCTTTTAGAGGAGAAAAAAAGGCTTCAAAAGAAAAGGGGGGAGTTGAAAAATCTTCCCGAGAGGTGGAAACTCGAAAATTGGCTCCAAGTAAAAACGGACCTTGGAAAAGAAGTAATGACGATCCTTACAGAGCTCGTCGAGTCGAAGACGATTGGCCATCAGCTATTTCACATCGAATCGAAGCCCCTCGATGCTTCGATCGCGCCGAGCTCGCCAGAAAATTCCCATTTGATCCTTCTCACGAGCTTAAGCGGGATTGGATGCGCCTTGGCCTATTTTGTCGCGATAGCTTTGGTCGCTATTGCTAAAGGGCTGCCTCTTAGCGCAAGCGCCTTGAAAGCGATGGGGCTATCCTTTAGCGGTCCCCTCTCCGATCCAGAAACGCTTCAAAGGCTCTCCCTTTTCCTCGACGGGAAAATCGTCTCTCTTTTTGGCGGCTTTGGTCCCGATTATTCTCATTCCTTCGCAGAACTGCTCGCAAGCGGCGAAAAAAAAGTCCTTCTCATCGACTGCGCCTCTAATTGTGGAACAGATTTTTTAATCAGACCTCGTTCGAACTATTTTTTCGCCAGTTCAGAAGAAAATTTTCCATCGAAACGTTTCCTGGCATTTTTAGAAGGTTCGAGAAATTTTTACGATGCGATTCTCCTCTGGCGTCCGGGAAATTTCAATTCTGCATTCGCCTCTAGCCTCTTAAGGATTTCGGAAAAAGCGATTATTACAATCACAAAAGAACAAAGAGAGGAGTTGACACCGCTCCTTCATTGGGCTTACCATGATGGAAACTGTCGAATAACTTTTATATGTTTTTCCCATGAAGGATGAAAGGCGAAAGCGAATACTTGTAACGGGCGGGGCCGGGTTTTTAGGCTCTCACCTCTCCGAACGGCTGCTTCACTTAGGTCATGAGGTGATTTGCGTCGATAATTTCTATACCGGCGCACGCGAAAATATTTTTCATCTCCTCTCGCATCCGAATTTCGAGTTCTTACGGCATGACATTTGCCTTCCTCTCTATGTGGAAGTGGACGAAATCTACAATTTTGCTTGCCCTGCCTCTCCTCTTCACTACCAATCGGACCCCATTCAGACGATTAAGACGAGCGTCTTAGGTGCGATCAATCTACTTGGGTTGGCCAAGCGCCTTAAATGTAAAGTTTTTCAGGCTTCAACGAGCGAAGTCTATGGAGATCCCCAAGTCCATCCCCAAAAAGAGGACTATTGGGGCAACGTCAATCCGATCGGCTATCGCTCCTGCTACGATGAGGGGAAGCGCTGCGCAGAAACGCTCTTTTTCGATTACCGCCGCATGCATCGCATCCCCGTGAAGGTAGGGCGGATCTTCAATACGTACGGCCCTCGCATGCACCCGAATGACGGCCGCGTTGTCTCCAATTTGATCGTCCAAGCCCTCTCTGGCCAACCCCTGACGATCTACGGCGATGGCACCCAAACTCGCTCCTTCTGCTATGTCGACGATTTAATCGAAGTCATTATCCGTCTCATGAATAGTCCGGAAAACATCACTGGCCCCATCAATATCGGCAACCCCGTTGAGTTTCGCGTGATCGATTTGGCTAGAGAAGTGCTCCGAATGACTAGATCGAGCTCTCCAATCCTTTTCGCGCCACTTCCTTCGGACGATCCGCGGCAGCGGAAGCCCGATATCTCGCAGGCGAGAGAAGTTTTAGGATGGGAACCAAAAGTTTCTCTGCAGGAAGGCCTTCAGGCCACGATCGAATATTTCCAGGGGAAGATGGCTATATCTCAAAAAGCTCAAAAGTTGGATGCATCTAAAGGCTTTGGACCGAGCGACAAGATCAACGATGAGAATGATATAACGATAGAACGATAGGAATTTTTTCTTTTTTCATCATTTGGATAGCTTTTTCATTAAAGCATCGTTTTCCTTTAACACTTGTCTAAAAGCTTCTTGATGGGGATTATCATTTACAGTCTTTGCAGACTGATGGGCCATGATCAGAGTGAGTTTTTTCTTGATCAGCGGGATTTCCTGTTTTACAACGCGCCAAGTAAGCACCAGATCGACGTCGAAATACTCGTGAATAAGAATATCTCTCATCCCGGCAATGTTTTTCCAGGGGATGTCCGGATGTTTTGATTTGAAGGTCGCGGGCAAATTTTTTACTGCTTCACCGATGATTTCAAGGCGGCGAATAATAGCGTCTTGCAAGGAACGATTTTTGTAAAATTCGGGTTCAGACAATTTCTCAGCATAATCTTCGATTAAATGAATCGAGTCCAAAATATGTGCAAGAAATATTTCGGGTTCTTTTTTCACAGGATAACCACCTGCTCAGCGAGAATACGGTCGCGAATTCTCCAATAGATTGAGTTATACGTGATGATATCAATTTTTCGTTCAAATTTTTCTTCTAGATCAAATTTCAAGTCGACTAAATCGAAAAGAGTTTTTCGTTTGCCTTTGTATTCGATTAGAAAATCAATATCGCTTCGTGATTTTGCAGTCCCTCGAGCAAAGGAACCAAATATCGCAGCGCGCTTTACTGCATGTTTTTTTAGAATAGGTAATGCTTTTCTCTTGATTGATGCAAGGGTGTCTTTAGGACGTTTTTGACGCATAATTAAATACTATCTAAGTTTTAGAAAAATAGAAATTCAATTTTCCTAGATTCCTAATCATCCGGCATCAACGCGTTCGTTGATCTGCTCGCGGCCCTGATCGATCACTTCTTGGACTCTTTGATTATTTTTTAGTTCCTCGGCGATCACTTGATCGATGATGTTCGTATCGATGACTGTTTTGATGTCGAGTCTATTTGCTTCTTGGCGGATTTTAGCTTCGAGAAGACGAGCTTGAAAATGACTTTCAAGGGAAAAGAGGTTCAGTTGTTGCTTCTCTTTTTCGGACAGAGATTCAGCGTTTAATTGGCCTGCGTCTACGACCTTTTTCAAGGTCGCTTTTTTGAGCTGCAACAAGGAGTCTCTGGTTTCGAACAGCTTCTCGATGTCTTCTTTGACCGTCTTTAATTGTTCTTCTAATTCTTGAAGCTCTCTTTCGAGGTTTTTCGCTTCGTTGCCTCTACCGTAGGGAAGCTTCCCTGCGCCTTGCGCATAGAGCGCTTGAAGCGTCCCGTGCGCCTGATCTACCGCTGCTTCCAGTGGGGACGTCTGCGAGGAGTTCGCTCGGGTGATACATTGCAACAGGATTTTTAGAGCAGTTCCCGGTTGAGCTGCTTTTTTAGGTGGATCTTCTGCTGGCGCGGGGTCGAACGCTTCTTGCGTTTTTTCTAAAAGTACTTGGAGAGCATTGTCCTCGAGGAGCACTTCTGGTGCTTGTTTGAGAAGTGCGTTGTAGAGGATTTTAATGGTTTCTTCATCGTCTGTATTCTCAATGACCATTTGCTGAAAACGGCGGGCGAATGCGGGATTGTGCTGATAGATTTCTCGATAAAATTCTTCTTCTGTCGTAATACCAATCACGTAGGGAAAGTTATTTGTTCCGGGATCTAAGAATGTTTTGAGCTGTTCGCTCAAAGTCCCTTGCTCCTGTTCTTGACAAGCCATATGGATTTCATCGAAAATCAGGATGAAATTCTCGCGGTGGCGTCCCATCGTTTCGCTGATTTGTGCGAAGATCTTATTAGCGGATGTGAAGTACTCGGTCCCTGCCAATAAATCGGCCGTATTGAAATAAAAGATCTTTTTTCCCTGAAGCTCTGGATAATCGCCTCGCTCGACTGCTTGGACAAATGCTTTAGCCGTCGCAGTTTTCCCAATGCCCGTTTTGCCGAGAAGCATCAGATGCTGATTTCGGGCGGTCAAAATGCGAGCCATTTTATCGAGCGTTTCTTGCCTTCCATCTGCGACGAACAGATCTCCTCGCTGGAGCTGAGCAGTCCAGTTTTCTCCTCGAGGCAGGGCCGTCGCTTGTGGTTTGATCAATGGATAAATCAGACTCAATGCCGCAATTGCGAGAAGAGAGCCGCCGATGATCATAGCGCCCAAAGAAGGGCCAAGAAGAGGAATTAAGACTCCACTTAGCATTGTAAAGAGGGAAAGGAGCTGCATGATCTTTTGGCTTTTGAAGTCGCCATCTATCCCGTTCTCGGGCCGTTTGAAAAATTCTGCGATTCCAAAAGCGTGAATAAAGCTCTCCAAGATAGAAAGGAATATATCGAGAATCGAGGTCAAGCGGGCTTTCAGAGAAGGCGATGCTTTGCATTCAGTCGCTGCGAGATAGTATTTCGCTTCCTGGAGCATTGCTTTGGCCGTTTCCAGCGCGGTCACATGTTCTGGGTATTGTTCGCGGACGGCCGCCTCGAGCGTTTCCAAAGAGAGCAGTTCTGCCAATTGGTCCATTTTTTCAGGCCCAAGATCCAAGATGATCTCATCCAAAAGCCCTTTTAAGGCGGCGGGATCTAAGGACTGGAAGAAGTCTGTATCTGAGGCTTGGATCGCATTCAATGCTTGCTTTCTAAGGGGCTCTTGCATTGTCATCGGTTGATAATTCGGAAGAACTCCAATAGCTCTTACTGGCATACTAATCTCTGGTTAAAGGAGGGATATAATGGCAGATTTTTTGATTTGCAAAAATATTAAAAATTAATTACATTGAGCCGGGCTGCGCAGTTAGGGCCCTCTTTTGTTAAATCATCACTGTCTCATATAATATCTACCCAAATCAACCAATTAGGTCTTATATGGCTATTAGTACAAATATTACCAATCGTATTGCGTTAGAGGTTGTGACCGCCAGCTGCTTTGTCGGAGGAGGGGCCTTTGCTGGAGCAGCTCTTGGGCCAGTTGGTACTGCAGGTGGAGCACTTTTCGGTGCGACTTCCTTCCTTGCTCGCAGAGGAACAGTAGAGCTCTGTAAGAAAATTGTTAATTTGGGCGATCCTCGCCTAAATCAAGCCACGAGAATTATGTTCTTTGCGATCCAGCTCTTTGCCATAGTAGGCTCCGGCATGTTGGCTTTAACCCTTGCAGGCTTTACGATTACGGTTGGATCTACCGTTTCTTTGACCCTACTTTCAACCATCGGTTTTGTATTCGTTCACAGCATTCTAGAATGCTGTTGCGGTGACTTCAAAGCGCCTGTGGGCGGGCCCTCTTAGGTGATAGATTCAAAAATTTCTATTCGTTTGAAGAAACTCCTGCCTTTTGGAAGGAGTTTTCCCCACTCGTAAGGGGGGAGAAAACTCCTTATTTAAGGACCACTAGTACGAAAGTGCTGGGCGAAAACGCAAAGGCATTTTTTTGACAACATCTCCCCATCGTGTTATTCGCAGAAAGAATATGGCAAATGGTTTCTTACGCAGCATCGTTTTAACACTCTCTTTTTTATGGGGCTGCCACAAAGTAGAAAAGCCTCCGCCAGCGCCTATCCCAGTCACGGCAATTCGCGTCGAACCGCAGGAAATTCCCGCCGATTTTGAATATGTCGGTGTCGGAGAAAGTTCTCACATTGTACAGCTTCGCGCACGAGTAGAAGGCTATTTGGAATCGATCAACTATAAAGAAGGGGCGATGGTCCACGAGGGCGATTTGATGTTCGTTCTCGATCAGCGGCCGTTCATTGCGGTAGTAGAGAGCTCGCAAGGGCAATTGGATCGGCAGCAGGCGATTCTATGGAACGCTGAGCAGACGAAGGCGAGAATGGTCCCGCTCTACAATCAAAATGCGGTCAGTCAAAAGGATTTAGACAATGCGTTGGCCAACGAAATGGCTTCAGCGGCGAGCGTGGCGGCGGCCGCGGCAGATCTCTATAAAGCGGAGCTGAATTTAGGGTTCGCTTCGATCTCTTCTCCAGTCAATGGGTTGGCCGCAAACGCGAAATACCGCGAAGGGGCTTTGATCTCACCGGGGCCCGGGGATGAAAATCTTTTGACGACGATCTACGTCGTCGATCCGATTTGGGTCAATTTCAGTGTTTCAGATGGCGATCTTCTGAAATTGCGGCAGGATATGCATAATAAAAAGATCCAGTTGCCTCCCAACCAGCATTTCCATATCGAGGCGATCCTCTCGGACGGCTCGGTCGTTCCCAGTGAAGGTGTGATCGATTTCATGAATCCTGCGATCCAGCAAAGTACAGGAACGATGTTGATCCGCGCCGTTGTCCCCAATCCAAAATTGGATATTTATCCGGGGCAGTTTGTTCGCGTCGTTGTGAAGGGAGCCATCCGTCCAAATGCTATTTTGGTGCCCCAGACCTCTGTCATTCAGGGGGCGAATGGAAACTTCGTCTACGTCATTGAAAAGGGGAAGGCGGTGGTAAGGCCGATTACGCCGGGCGACTGGTACCGCGATTATTGGATCATCGATAAGGGATTGAATGCCGGCGATATTGTCGTCGTGCAAGGAGTGAACCGCCTCCAAAATGGAAGTTCTATTGTCATTCAATCTTTGTTGCCTAGCAATGTGAAGCCATGATCTCTCGCTTTTTCATCCACCATCCGATTTTTGCAAGCGTAATCTCGTTGATCATCACGTTCACAGGCCTTGTCGCAATCGTCAATTTGCCCATCGACCAATATCCCAACATCACCCCTCCTCTTATTCAGGTGTCAGCCACTTACAACGGCGCGAACGCCGATACGATGGCCAACGATGTGGCTTCGCCGCTCGAACAGCAGATCCTCGGCGTTCAAGACATGATCTATATGTATTCGCAAAATTCTTCGACGGGGTCGATGACGCTGGATGTCTATTTTGCCATTGGCTCAGATGCCGATATGGCGCAGGTCAATGTGCAGAACCAAGTAAACCAAGCGCTCTCTCAGCTTCCCGAAGCCGTGCAGAAACAAGGCATCACGATCAAGAAGCAAGCTCCGAATATCCTTCTCGCCATTGCACTCCAATCGCCGAACGGCCGCTATGATCAGACATTCGTCAGTAATTTTGCGAATATCAATGTGGTCAATGATCTAAATCTCTTGCCCGGGATCAGCAATATCTCAGTGATCGGTCAGCGCAACTATGCGATGCGCATTTGGCTGCGGCCTGATCTCATGGCTCAGATGGGGATTTCTCCCAATGATGTAGTGGCTGCGATCAATGAGCAAAACGCCGATTTTGGCCTCGGGCAAATGGGCCAGGAGCCAAATGCGCACCCAGTTCCCTTGACGGTTCCGTTTTCCACACAGGGAAGGCTGAGTACGCCGGAGCAGTTTGAAAATATCATCCTGCGGGCGGATCTCAGCGGGTCGATGGTACTTCTCAAAGATATCGCAAAGGTAACCCTTGGGGCTCAAGATTACACGGTCGATGGAGCGGTAGATGGGACATCGACCATCCTCTTAGCGATCTATCAGCAATATGGATCCAATGCGCTCCAGGTTTCTCAATCGATCTATCGGGAAATGGAGAGGATCTCCAAGCATTTCCCCGCCGGCATCACCTATTCGATCCCCTACGATTCGACATTGTTCATCCGGGCTTCGATTCAAGAGGTGATTGCTACAATCCTGGAAGCGGCTCTTCTCGTCATGGGCGTGGTATTTCTTTTCCTGCAAAAATGGCGCGCGACGTTGATCCCCGTAATGGCGCTCATCGTCTCGATCATTGGGACGTTTGCCGGGATGTACCTTCTCGGCTATTCGATCAATATGTTAACGCTCTTCGGAATGGTCCTTGCCGTGGGTATTGTCGTCGATGATGCGATTGTGGTCGTGGAGAATGTCGAGCGGAATATGCGCGATCTAAAATTGTCCCCCAAAGAGGCCGCATTGAAAGCGATGGACGAAGTAACAGCGCCAATCATCGCGATCGTATTCGTCTT
>CAZFWE010000002.1:0-23029 GCA_964522685.1 uncultured bacterium
GACGACCAGACCGCAGCTTACTCCGAAGATGGCTCCAGTAAAAATGCCGCTTAAGAGCTCTTTTGTAATCGTCTCTTTGCGTGAACCGAGAGAAAGTCCTCCCATCGCCATCGCGCGGATGAGGACCGTACTGCATTGAAGGCCAACATTGCCCGACATACCGGTGATCAGGGGGACGAAGAAAATAGCGAATTTGAGAATGCTTTCGTGCTTATGAAAAGAGGACATCACACCCACATTGAGAAGCCCTGCTCCAAGAGTGACCAGAAGCCAAGGCGCCCTTGTGACGAATCTCTTCAGGACAGAATCGTGGGAGGCGAATTTCTCATTGGTACCGGCGATGCGGGCGATCGTTTCGTCCTTGAGATCTTCCATCGCTTCGACGATATCTTCATGTGCGACCACACCGACTAAGAAATTATCGATGTCGACCACGGGAAGCGACGAGATCTTATATCGTTCGATGAGATCGATTACCTCTTCTCGCGTCGATTCAGCGGTCACTTTGTGCAGGACGGGCCGCATTACTTGTCGAAGAGGCGTATTGTCCGGATTGATCATCATATTGCGCGCAGGGACGTATCCTTGCAACTCGCCCGAATGGTTTAGGATGAAAATTCCTTTCGTAAAAGCGATCCGGGGATTGTCTCGGATGTAAGCCGCGGCGTCGCCGATGGTCATGTCCATCGTGAACGCAAAAAATTCGGAGGTCATGAGGCGGCCGGCGCTTTTTCGGTCGTGTTTTTTCAATTCTTTAATGCGGGCGGCTTTTTTGGAATCGATCAGTTCCATCAAACGGCGAAAACGGCGCTCGGGCATATCCTCAATCAGCCAGACAGCTTCATCGGTGGGGACCCGGTCGAAGAGTTTTTTGAGTTCGATGTCATCGAGTTCGCGAAATAGGGCTAAACGGGTATCGCTATCCGTGTTGACGATGAATTTGATTTTGGCATCGCGATTGGGCAGATTTTCATAAAGAACTGGCCGGACGTTTGGGGGGAGATGAGAGGCGGCATAGGCGAGGTCGATGGGGGAGTGCTCACAAGCGATTTTGGCGATATCGTGGAGAAGAACCTTAGAGGTCTGCTTGTGGACCGCTTTTTCAAGTTTTTCTTTGAGAAGATCGTCGATTCGGCCGATTTTCGATTCCATAGGATGAGATTCTTCTTGAGGGAGCATTTTGTCTTCATTTTCTTCTAGCGAATGGACGTCCATGGCAGCCTCAAAAAACCCGTTTACATTAAAACTCTCTTTGTAACCTAATCCGATTGAGATTTTTTGCTCGGATAAGTTCTTGCAGCCCGCAGTATAGTCTCCTAGAAAGCTTTAGGGCAAGGGGAGAAATCCTCGAACCGAGGTTCTTTCTAGCAAATAAAGTGTTGCCTCGGATAGACTAAGAGCAATTAACCCCCGATAAGTATGTACGACCCAGAAAAATTAAGAAATATCGCGATCATCGCCCACATCGACCATGGCAAAACAACCCTCCTCGACAGTCTCTTGCGACAATCCAATATTTTTCGCGACAATGAAAAGGTTCCAGAGCGGGTCATGGACAGCTTCGACCAAGAAAAGGAGCGGGGGATCACGATCTTCGCCAAGCATACTTCGGTCTTCTACAAGGACTATAAGATCAATATCATCGATACCCCTGGTCACGCCGACTTTTCTGGCGAAGTAGAACGGGTGCTTGGGATGGTCAATTCGGTGCTCCTCTTGGTCGACGCCCAGGAAGGGCCGATGCCGCAGACTCGCTTTGTCTTGAGCCAGGCCTTGAAAATGGGGCTCTCTCCTATTGTCGTCCTGAACAAAATCGACCGCCCCCATGCCGACCCAGATCGCGTTCTCAACGAAACCTTCGACCTCTTCCTCGAGCTTGGCGCAAACGATGTACAGCTCGACTTCGCCTACATCTATGCTTCCGGCTTTAATGGCTATGCGATCGAAAAGGTCGGCGATACTCCAAAAGACTTGGCGCCTCTCTTCGAGCTTATTTTAAAAGCAGCCCCTCCTCCTCCGGGAAATCTCACTTTGCCATTCTTGATGCAGGCGGCAACTCTCTCTTATGATGACTACCTCGGCCGCCAAGCGACAGGGCGTATTTTAGAAGGAAAAATCAGCAAGGGAGATACGATCGTACGTGTCGACCGCAATGGCAATCATACGAACCACCGGATCATAAAGATCGAGGGACACCTTGGACTCAAAAAAGTCGAAGTGAACGATGCTGGAGCCGGCGATATTGCCACTATTTCTGGCATTCCCGAAGTCGATATCGGCGATACGCTCTGCTCGTTGGAGAATGTCGTCCAGCTTCCTCCGATCACCCTGGCAGAGCCGACCGTATCGGTGGAATTTGTCGTCAATACGAGTCCCATGGTAGGTCGCGACGGCAAGCACGTCACGATGAACAAGCTGCGCGATCGCCTCATGCGCGAAAAAAGAGCGAATATTTCTTTAAAGATTGAAGAGGTCGAAGGGCGCGACGACGCGATCCGCGTTTGCGGACGGGGCGAGCTGCACCTCGCAGTCCTCATTGAAACGATGCGCCGTGAAAATTACGAAATATCGATCTCAAAACCGAAAGTCATCACAAAAACAGTCGATGGCGTTTTGATGGAGCCGATGGAACGGGTCCATGTCGAAGTTCCGGAAACCTATTCAGGAACAGTCATCGACGATCTTTCCCGGAGAAAAGGGGAAATGCGCTCATTAGAGACCTCTGAGCATGGCCTTACAACGATGTCCTTTCTCGTTCCGACCCGCGGTCTCATGGGCTACCGCAACGACTTTTTGACTCGCACTTCAGGCCTTGGCGTACTCACTTCTATTTTTGAGGCATTTGCTCCTTGGAAGGGGGACATTCCCGGAAGGATCCGCGGTGTACTCATCTCCAACAACTCAGGAAAAGCGAATGGCTATGGACTTTTCAGTCTCCAAGATCGAGGCACCCTCTTCGTAAAGCCGGGCGATGACGTTTATGAAGGGATGGTTGTGGGTGAACACGCTCGAGAAAATGATCTCGTCGTCAATGCGACGAAGGCAAAACAGCTCACGAACGTGAGAGCTTCCGGCAGCGATGAGAACATCATTCTCACGCCTCCTCGAAAATTCACTCTCGAGCAAGCCATCGATTATATCGCTGATGACGAGCTCGTCGAGGTGACTCCGAACTTCATTCGCCTGCGAAAAATCCACCTTACGGAAAACGATCGGAAGCGGCATAGCAGAGGCTGAGTCAGCTGCAACAGAGCGATTGCAAAAAAATGCTGACAAGTAATTATTTCTAAAAGGTGCCACTTCATACGTCTACAAAGATTTTGAACGGCACCGAGGTAATTCGATCTAAGTTTGCTTAGGCAAAGTAGAAGCATTATTGCCTCCCCTCTCCCTCATAGGGCCCTGCACCGCGTCAACCACTCAGGCGTTTCCTTGAAGTTTGGGGCTGGCCAGAGCCCAGGAGATATTTTTTACGTCATAGGCGGTCGTCTCAAAAGCAGCGACTTGGCGACAAAGAATAATTTGAAAGCGCTCTTGCGCTCAGGTTGAATAGACCGATCATAGAGACTCCTTGCCTGAATCATTCCTGGGAGCTTGTGGCAAATTTCCAGAAATTGTTGGTATACTCATTACTAAGCCCAGTAATTTTTAGACAGAATTAAGCTTATGAATCGTGTTTTTGAAAGAGTTACAATCTGATCGGCTATCACGTCTAAATGCCCCTCGTCCACAAGCGATATGTTCTCGAAGTCGATGCCCCAGAATGAAGGATCCTCTTTTTCCATCTCGCACCCCATCTCTTTGATCGTCTTTAAATCAGGGTTGGAGATAATTTCAAAGTTGCAAAAGAAGGCGTTGCAAAAGAAGGCATGTGGATTTTTATTGGCTATACCGAAACCAGGAAGCTCTGGATGAGATTTACTCAAAACTTTCAAAAGTTTCTTAACATCATTTTTTTCGAGCTTTTCATAGGGAAAGGAAATCGATTCTACATCGATACCATTGTTTTTGATCCATTTCGAAAGAGAGCCTAAATACTTTAAATCATCCGACTTCAATTCCAAATACCTCCCGGTGTTTTTTATCCGTTCCTCCCAGTAAGAAGTGCGAGAGTAATTCGTAGGAATCGTCGAAAAATTCGAATGAGGAGAGCCCGGAGAACCCAGCAATAGACTCAATGCCGAGGAAGAAACTCGGCCTCTGAGCTCTAGGGGGGGGGTGAAGGCTGTCCGCGAAAAGCAGCGACTTGACGACAAAGAATAATTTGAAAGTGCCCTTGCGCTGAGGTTGAATAGACCGATCATAGAGACTCCTTAGTTAGGCCCGAAATGATAGCGCTCCATATAGTTTATCGCAACACCTTCTTCATCAATTAAATTATTAAATTTTACATATTGTTTTATTGCATAATAAATAATTCATAATTGATTATTTAATAATGTTTTGTTATAATTTATATTAAACTAAATAAAAATACGTTATAAAAGTTAAATAAAAAAGGATGTTATATGATTTCAACAGTTTCCAAAATCCCAGATGTTATTCAACCGGCAGCATCATTAACTACCCGCTCTTTGAAAGAAAATAAATTTTTAACAAACCAAATTCGCCATGTGACCCATTCGAATTCTGTACAATATCAAACCGTTTTTAGAAATCGCAATTTCGATTTCCTCCAAGCAATGGGAGGGCCTAATTTCGAGCTTTGGCGTTATCCGGGACTCGTTTCCCGGGCACTCGAAACAGAATCGGTGGCCATCAGAAGGGGCAAACAGCCTCTAATCCACAGCACTCCAGGAACATTAAGACCAGCGATTGCATTGACGACTCAACTTTCAGGTAGTGTACAAAGAGTTACAACGCCTTATTTCCATCAATTGCGGACTCCTGATTCTGAGCTTACTGATCGGAGCAACCATCAGAACTATCATAAAATCAAAAAACTTTTCAATGAAGGGGCCAATGATTATCATCCCCAGCTTCGAAAGCTTCTTCTTTCAACGAATTACGGCCTGCTTACCAATCCGCTTAAAGGAGAATCGGCCGCCTATTACGTTTCAAGAAACTGGATGTCAAACAAAGATCCAAGAAAAGCAATCGAAATTGCAACCTTAATGATTCACAATTCCTTGAAATTGCGAGGATTTTCGGATGCGGATATTTCTGCTATTTGCCTAGAATATCAGCCCATTTTGGAAGAATATATGAAATTGCCGATCGGCGATTTATATATCCTGGCTATACCTAATGAGATATTGCCAACCGTTGCTTACGATTCCCGTGCTTTCGGTCTTCCAACGAATAAAAATCCACAGCAAGTCCCACAATCTGTGAACACATGTGAGCGCCTTACGACCGATGGCGGCCACCAAGCTCGAGTGATTATGGATAGAAGAGCTTTATCTGGAAACAAAGACATTGACATCATCCATGTCAACGATACTGCTCAAGTCAAAAAATACACGGAGAATTTTTCGATGGTTCCTGCAGATCAAGTGGAGATTTTAAGCCCCTATAACCTAGGTAGAACAACGCAAGAGGAACAAGATTATCAAAAGCAAAAGATCGCTTTGGATATGAAATGTAAAGTCCTTGAGCAGCAGATTCTCGATAGAGCCAAAGAAATCGAGAACCAGTAAAATCTTCAGGCAGCCGAGTTTTTGAATACCGCTCATGAATGAGCGGTATTTTTTGACTGGACAAACTGGTAAGACAGCCCGACCGCACGCAAGAGGGCGAACCACGCTTGAGTAGAAACTCCGTATCTTTACTGAGTTCTGAGCACTGCCTAGTGCTCCAACTATAGCAGCCATTAGGCTGCTATACACAAATAGACTTCTTTCGAAACTCACTGAACCAGCTCCAAGTTGTAAATCCCGGTGATTAGTCCGCCTATTGCGGTAATGATCAGCAAGGATTCTTGCTTGGCCCACATTACGGATTTAAGCGGTTTTATAGATCGCCGAGGAAAAAACCTAAAAGGACGATGCCGTATATCGTCTTTGTGGGCTTGACGCCCCAACAAACGAAGCAAGCACTTGGTTAATAACGCGCTGAGAGGTGCACAAATTTAGCTTTTGATTGACAAATAATTATTTACATGTTTCCAAACAAAATAAATTGCAGTATAAATATATCCAAAATCTATAAAACAATGGAATTATGATGGAAATTCAAGCAAATTCTAGAATTCAAAGCTACCCTGCAGATTTGCACGAGAACCTCATCCCCGCTGCATTGAAAGCCTTTATCGTCGCGATTACCGCCGTCGCGGTCTCTGCCTTCGGATTTTTGGTGGCTGGACTAGCAGGTCTTTCTATCGGTGCTCTTGCTGGCATCGGACTTGCCTTTGCCGCAATTGTGACCACCAATGACCTTATTCGTAAGCCCATTGAGATTGACCCCCAGAACCTTACAGATCTTACAGATCCTGACGCGGCCCAAGGCCTAGTCGATTTCTACAATGTGTTGCCTAAACCGCAATTCAATGGCCCTATCAGCGATCAACCTAAAGACATTCAAAATTGGATGAAGAACAGTCTGCAGATTCGCAATTGTAAATTTCTTAATCTAAAAAAGTTAGGACTTAAGAAATTGCCAAATGAAATTGGATTATTTGGTAATTTAAAAAAACTCCGCCTAGAATGCAATCAGATTAAGGAACTTCCACCTGCGATCGGCAATCTCAGATCTCTTACGGAGCTTAATCTATCTCTCAATCATCTTGAAACGCTCCCAGCTACGATCGGTAATCTCAGATCTCTTATGAACCTTAATCTCAGTTTCAACCAGCTTCAAGCTCTCCCAGTAGAAATCGGCAATCTCAGATCTCTTACAGAGCTTAATCTCTATCACAACAAGCTCCAAGTGCTCCCTGCAGAAATCGGCAAGCTCGAATCTCTTACAAATCTTAATCTCGCTTTCAACAAGCTCCAAGCTCTTCCTGCAGAAATCAACAATCTCCTATTTCTTGCAAATCTTGACCTCACTTTCAACAATCTCCGAGCTCTCCCGGCGGATATCAGCAATCTCCAATCTCTTGAATTGCTTAACCTCTCTTACAATCAGCTCCAAACTCTCGAAATCGGCAATCTTGAATCTCTTGCAGTCCTTAATCTTTATAGCAACCAGCTTCAAGCTCTCCCGGTAGAAATCGGCAATCTCAGATTTCTTAGAGAGCTTATCCTCACCGACAACCGGTTCGAACTCTTCCCGGCAGAGATCGGCCATCTTCGACACAACGGCCGAGGATTCTATTTCCCATTTTTGGTCCCTTTCGGAGCGTAAGGGACTGCCAAAAAAGTACCCCTATTTCATCGTTTTCAGAAATTTTTTCTCTCCCTGGAGAAACAGCGATTCTATTAACCGGAGACTCAAATAGGTGGGGTTACCACTTTTTTGAAAGCAGGTCCTTGAGGGCAACAAGGTCGATTTGTTAATCTGCAACAATCTGTTTTAAAGGGGGGCGCAAAATGAATGTTTTGCGCCGAAAATTATTCACGCCAAGCTTCTCTATGAAATAACGCACCCACTCTTTTCTCTCCTCGTGACAATGGCGAGGACATCAGGATGGTTTTTAAGCTGGGCACTGATGAATTCAAATGCGCGGTCATCGCCGTTTGCTCGAGCAGCCTCAGTAGCAGTGGTAAGGGCATCAACCACCACATCTAGATCATCTTGAAATGTTGGGACAAATCGAAGAGCGTAGCCATTCCCTTGAACGGCAGTGCGAGCTATCTTTTTATCAGCATCATTGTTCTTATGTAACTCACCAGCGTGCATAACATCGAGGGGATTTTTCTGAACGACCTGGATCACAAAAGGCTTATTGGCTCTCACTTGATCACCAACGTGCTGAAGCGATAGACCTGTATTCTTGGAAGGAGAGTATAGCCAAGATTTTTGGTTTTTGTGGGGAGAGAATCTAAGTGCCTCAATTTGGTATAAGTCGGTATTGGTAAGTTCTCCAAAAAATGCGAAACGAGCTAAATCAATATCGTCTCGCAGCTCTAGACTAGCGGCTGCAAACGCCCCGGGCGTTCTGCAAATAGCAATTAGAGCGGCCTCTCTTTTATTTTTAACCTCTGGACCGGCCTTCTCGAAAGCCCAGCCGGTTATCTTGATAGCCGCTATCATGACTTCCAGATGATTGAGAAGGCGATCGCTAAGTGGCACAAGGTTCAAAATATTGCGTCGAACGAGGGCAATCTTTAGTGGTTCTTTGTATCGACTGTTATTTCTGCAAATTCTTTCCTGGAAGTCGATGAGTTTTTCAAGCGCCTTCTCGATTCGATTAAAAGCTTGGTAGGCAACCTCTTCTCGATCTACAACTATACCTCGAGGCATCTCTACCTCACGTAACGGCATTAGAGCATTATCTTTCAAATATTCTTCCAATGCAATGCACCATCTATTAACGGTGGCAAGAACTTGAGCATCGTCTACAACAGGTGGTGGAGGCGGCCGATCAATTCCTGGAGCAGGAAGGAGTTCATAGCCTGGTTCGGGGATTGCAGGCTCTGGATTGGGTGCCGGGATAGCTACAGGAAGAGGGATGGCAGCAAGGCCTTGAACTCCATCTACCGGTTGGGGGGCGGGGAGGAGCTTAGGTCTGGTGATTGGAGACGCTTGGTGAGGCGCCTGAATAGCAACAGGACGGGGTGTGGGGGGAAGGGTTTGAGTCCCGCCCACTAGGGAAGTAGGAGTTCGTACAGGCTGAGGAATCCCTACTTCAGCACCGGGTGCTGGTGGAAGTTTGTAATCGTCTATTTGAACAGGTGGTGGAAGAGGAGCTGGCGCTAGAGCCATTTGGGCAGGAGCCATGGCTGGAGCTGGAAGAATAATTCCTGGAGCGGGGCGGAGCTTGGGTCTGACGATTGGAGACGCTTGATGGAGCGTCTGGATAGCAACAGGAGGGGGCGTAGGAGGAATGGCTTGCACTCGGCCCAATGTGGATGGCGGAGGTGCTGGAAGTAATACAGGAGCAGGCTCATTGTGAGGGACTAACAGTACTGGCTGTTGGGGTAGAAGTAGATTTAGCCGAGCCATCAAAAGAGCTATTTGTTGATCGCGTCCAGCATCTTTTGCATCGCGTTGAACGTCTTTTGCATCGTGTTCAACAGCACGTAATTCTAAAACTACTACTCGATCTTGCAACCGCTGGTTATTCTCTCGTAGTTCTTGATTTTTTTCTTGCAATTCTTGATTTGCTTGTTGCTTATCATGAAGCTGGCCTTGAACATTATCAAGTTCAAGTTGTTTGTCTTGAAGTTGAACTTGTTTGCCTTGAAGTTGAACTTGTGTGTCTTGAAATTGGACTTGTAAGGCTTGATATTGAGCTGCTGTGGCTTGGCGCTCATCACTGGCCCTTTCATAGGCAAGTTGAGTTCTCTCATTTTGTTCTTTGAGAACAGCATTCTCTTCTAAGAGACGACGATTATCTTATTCTAGCAATCTGACTTTATCTGGATTGTTGTATAATTCAGCCGCCATGTCTTATCTCCGTTTAAACTGTAATTTTTGCAATCATCAATGATTATAACTGCTTGTTTCGGTGTTGAAATTTATTCCAAAATTGTCTGGCAATGAGTCATGTCTGGCAGTCAGAGGGTTTATCAGAAGAGATTGAGTAGAAAGTTTTCAGAGGAGGCTCTATCTGCACAGTGCTTCCAAAAAGCAGTTCCAATAGCCAAAGTTGCGCTTAATAGAACCATCGGGACAATTCCGAAAATTATAGCGACTGCGACCAAAGTAATCAGGCAAAAAGCGCCTCCTCCAATTATTTTCCAATTTCTTGTTAGAAAGTTTGGCTCTGCTACTGGAATTGGAGCTGTTTTCTCAGAGATAAAAGAGGCAAAAGTTTTGTTTCCTAATGTTTGATCTAAATAAAGATTGAGAGCTTTTAATTGATCTGTTTGTTGTATAATCTTGGCCGTTTCTGCTTCGGTCTTGGCTATTGCCGCTTCGGTCTTAGTTGTTCGTTCTTCGGAGTTTTCTATAAGCTTGTCAACTCGTTGAATCATATCCAGCGTATCAGCATTTATTTGCCGTGTGTCGACGATCATTTCTTGTGTAATAGCACGCATTTGTTGTACATCAACATCTACTTGGTTTAGATCAGCACCTAATTGCTTTAGACCAGCGTCTAATTGCTTTACACCAGCGTCTAATTCCTTTGCATCAGCTTCTAATTGCTGTGACTCAACAGACAACTGCTCCATATCATCAGCAAATTTCTCCATCTTATCTGCTAAATTCTTGCTTTCTTGAATTGTTTCGTGCAGTTCTGCAAGGCCTGGAATTTCTTCTGGAGGCAAATCATGCACCGTGTGTATTCCAGTTTTCTTGGCCGGAGGTGCCGGATTGGGGATTTGAACAATGATCCCATCTTTCACAATGGGCCGATAGCCATGAGGGAATTGAATAGTTTTGGGAGGTGCTGAGGTCGGTTCTCTCAGAGGCGGGATCTCATCGGAAATTGCGGTGCTAGCCACACTGGCAATTGTTTGATTTGTGTCGTTAGCAACGGGAGAGTTGTTTAGCGTTTCAAAGCTTGGTTGACCCGTTTGTTTTGTCAAATCATTAGGTAAAGGTGTCATAAATTTCCTCAAATTCCCTAAAGATTAAGGAAGAAGCCGTAGATGATAGGGAGGCTGCGAAATTAAATCAAGAAGATTTTTCTCTCCATGGAGAAACAGCGATTATAGGTAATCGCTAAATCCCGAATACAGACTAAGACTCCTAGGTATGGCTATCAATACTATAGAAAATTCTTCATGCGATTGCCTTGGGAATCCACGCTCTTTTTCGAAAAGCTGAAATGCTAGCAAAAGCTGCGTACAATATAAAAATTGATTTTATTGAAATTTATTTTCAGGCACTCCATTTTGGTAATTTCAGTTTTAATAATTTGTTTAAATTAATATAAATATCGCGGACACTATTTTGTGTAACAATATCAGAGATCTGATTTTGATCGCTCTGCGTTATGGAAAGAGATAAAAAATCGATTTTGGCAAGAAGGTAAAATAAAAACTCCATTTTTCTATCGGGTAGTCCATAAGATATTTCTGCAGGCAGCGAGTTCATCAAAGATTGTAAGCCACTAAAAGACAAGATCTTTTGTGAGATTAAAAGAATCATTAAATGAGGGGTCTGAGCAACATAAACCAGTTGATGGCATTGTAAAGATACAACCCCTTGCTTTAATTTATTTATTTCTTCCGGAAAGGATTTAATTGCATTTTGATCTGAAAATATGGTCCTACAATCGGCTAATATCCGGTCTAGGTTGTGTAAATGATACTTCCCCCATTTGACGTTATCATTTATGCCGTAATCCCAAAGTAATACTTCCCCCTGCTTTATTTTACGTAATGGGTAAAAGATAAATGCTTTTTGCAAGCCATTTAGGTTGTGGGACAAGAAAAGCCAACAATTTGGCCACCCATCATTAATCATAGCTCCCACAGAGCGGCAATGCTTACTGTCAATAACCCCCTCTAGGGCATATCCTGAAGTTGACCTTACAACGCTCTTAGGATCATAGAGTCCGCTATATTCGCAGATGAAGCGATTCTCCTCTATATTCTCACCGACGACCACTTCGTGCCCTTCTATTACTAAATTAGGGCGTAGGTAGAGTTTTACAGGGTGCGATTTCAATCTTGCATAAGCTATATCAGTTTTAGGTTTTCTAGCGGGGACAGCAATCTCTTCAACCCAATCTTGAACAAGGAACGCCGGGTCCACAACCATATGATTGCAAAATCGAGGAGCGTTTATGCGGTCACAAAGAATCTCTTCAGAAATTTCTATTGGCTCTGTATCAGTTGTATCCGCATAAAAAAACTGTCTTCCTCTCGTTGAGTCCATTGAGGTGATTTCTATAAAATCCAGAGGTGTAGCTCCTCGATGATTCTTCAGAAGACGTTCTGCTCCATTTGAGCCCAATACATTCATGCTAGGACGGTCATTGGTAACCGCAGCAAAGTGGAACGGGCTCCATCTAAGTGTATCGAGACTATTAACATCAATCGTTGCAACGCGATCTTTTAAGTTTAATAGAAACTGCAAAGCAGGATGATTGCCAATCATGCAGCATAGGTGAAGAATGTTTGTCCTTTTATTTGAGAACACTGTAGAGACTCGTGCTGCTAAATCAGAGGTTGTTAATCTAAGGTCAAGATAAGCGGTCAGCTTATCTATCTCTATTCTACGAACAAGAGCTAAAGCTTCTTGAGAAGGAAGGTGAGGTAAAGGAAGATGGAGTCGGAGCCAATTGTCAAACAAGGGACTCCGCTCTATAGAAGACATTCTACATTCCGCATAATCGTTCTAACCAGAATTTAAGGAAAGAAAGAAGTATAGATCGACAAAGAATTTTTTGGAATCACTTTTGTTGAAAATGCAAGCGTTTTGATCTGTGATTCATCTTCCAGAGACGGGAAATCTACACTAAGAAAGAATTTAATACTAGATTCTATCACCTCGTGAACGCGTACATGAAATATTTTTAGTTAGCTTTTTGTTGAAGTTGTTTTAGGGGTTCTCTCAACTCTGCATAGAGAGTGGACAGCGCTTCAGTTGCCCGCTATAAATCTACGAATGAAAAACAATGGTTTGTCACTGCTGCCTGCTTTTAATTGAACAATTCTTTTAGGGGGGGCGTTGCCCCTCGAACCCCAGTAAAAGGCTTGCCCTTTACAAACTCCGAGAGTGTCCAACGTTGGACACTTTCTTGGGAATAAACTTTACCGTCCCCGGTGACATTTTAACTTTGCTTTGACAAGCGTATCAAAATTGCTTTCCAACTTTATGTAGTTTCTGTTAAGCTCCCGCTTCTTAGAAGCGCATATGAAAATTTTTCCTGGAATCGTTCGGTCCGCCCTTCTTGTCACTACTCCCGGATTAATCGCTCATCCGGTAAGTGAAATTCCGAGGTTTGTTCAACAGCCTAGTCATCAGCCAATTCAAATTCCCGACCTACGCACGCTTTCATATGATGAAATGCTCGATTTGCTTAGCAAGATTGAATCGGATTCCTTCGACGAAAGGTATTCGGTGGAGGAGTTAGATCAAATCAATCAATTCATCTCCCTTTTGGCTATGGAAGGGGTAACTGATGACGAGAAATTCGATATGGAAGCCGCTGTCGCCTCTCTATATCGAAAAAACGATATTCAATATGCTGTTTTGACTGATTTAGGATTTGGATATGCCATTAAACCAGCGATCTACATCGAAGACGCCAACGATATTGTCTTCTGCAAGAGATGGTGTAAGAAGCAGTGGGATCACACCAGATCCTTCGTTAAAAATCACAAAAAAGCCATTATCATTGGCGCAATTGTCGTGGTTACTGTAGCCGTTGTGGTGGTAGCTGCTGTAGCCATTTCTTCTTCCGCTGCTAGTGCAACAGTTGCGGCTGGTGGTGGCGTTTTGGCCTCGACAAGCAATTCAACGGGCACGCCCACAGGATCATCAAATCCAAAACATGAAGGGAATGGTTCTTCTGCACCAAAGGGAACATCATCTGGTGAATCACTAGCCTCTTCATTGCAATTTCAAGTAGCCACCTTCAAAGAAACTATCGCACAAGAGCAATTCGCAGCTGCACCTGAATTGAACGGGATTTTTATGGAGGATAACGGTAGAATTATTGGCTCTCTTTTTGCGCATAAAACGATAGAGACCATGACTAATGGCTTTGTCCAGAACCCATCGTTTGCAAGCGGGTTGAAAGATTTTGGGTTTAATTCACAGTACCCCGCCCCAAAATGGCTACAAACCTATCCAGAAAGCTCTATAATCATGCCGCACCCTTCAACTGACTTAGCCTTTTCTACAGATTATACAACTTCTTATTCAGGAAATTTTGGCGATTTAAATGCTTTTGTCTATCAAGTTAGAGGTGATCTGGCATTGCGTTCTGAATGCTACACCCAAGCGGTGTGCGATTTTGGAAAAGCAATTTCACTCGATCCCAGCAACCCGGTGTTATACCTCGAGAGAGGAATTGCCAATTTTGGATTAGGAAATTATGAGCAATCGATTGCCGACTATCATCAATTTGTCGAGAAAAAAGCAGAGCCTTTCTCGGTAACAGATTTTAGTTTAGGCTTTACTAAAGGAGTACTAAAAGGCGCCTATGAATCGGGAAAAGGGGCTCTTTTGTTTCTCGCCGACTTTGTAACCTACCCCATCCAGACTTCGAAACAGGTAGTCGACTCACTCGGCCAATTAGCCACCCTGGTCAAAAATGACGAGTTTGCTGTTGTTGCTGAAGCTCTTTCTCCGGAACTCTATCAGCTCGTAACCCAGTGGGATACTCTTCCTTCTGAAACGAGAGGAGAGTTAGCAGGGTATGCAGTAGGCAAACTTGGGGCAGATCTTCTCGCTCCTGGAGCAGTGGCCAAAGTTGCAGGGAAAAGCATGACCAGAACAAAGGAATTGGTAGCGATTTGTAAAAATCTCCAAATCGCCCAACAGACTCTTGTTCTTGAGACAGTTTCTGGCATTGGTATCCCTGCAAGAGTTGCCGAAATAGTTGGAATGGGAAAAAAAACAGCAGCTCTAGGAGAAGAACTTGGGTTCACTGCGCAAGAAATCGGACAACTCCAGAAAGTCAAACAACTAGAAACAACCATCGTCAACGCCTGTGAACATCTAACCCCTCCAATGAAAGAATCTTTGGAGTTATTTGGTAAGGCACAAGAATTTTTAAAACCATATAAAGAATTTATGCTTGAGTTGCAGGCAAGAGATCTTATACATCAAACTGGCATTCAAACCTTTCCTAGACCAAAAGGTATTCCAGAAAATTTTAAAATTAGGCTTTCTGATAGAGGGGCAGGAATGGAATATGTACATCCATCAAATAACCATCTTCGGGTAAGAGTTATGCCAGGAAAACCCCATAGCCCATTCCCTCATCAACAAAAACCATATGTTATTCAAATGACAGAAGGAAAAGCTTTTGATAAGTTTGGAAATAAGGTTGCTAAAAATGCCCCAGAAGCCCATATCCCATTAGATGAATTCATTTATAGGAATTGGTAACTTTTTATGTTAACGAATAAAGCGAAGAAACAAATATTAATGAGTGTTTTAGAAACTGTTGAACATGTTTCAAATAAAGAATATCAAAAAAGAGTTTGGATTCAAGGAGAAGGCCCAGAAGTTGACGATTTTGACGAAACCTGTTGCAACTTTTTTGGTGATGGGGATCCTCTTTTAGAAAATTATAAAGAGTTTGGATTAACCGAATCTCAATATCTCTCGCTAAAAAAATTCCGAGACAGTTTTAGAGATTTTTCAGATAAATACTATCATCCTTATGAATTCATCGACACTCCGGAATGGAACGAGATTACAGAAATGGCTAAAGAGGTCTTAAAGGCGTTTCATTATAAGGAATGAAACTATTTAGTCGGACTTGGGTAGTCCTAAATATCTAGTGTTGAGAGGTTAAACAACTCTTTCATGTGCATAATAGCTGAGTTTTTTTAAATGGAGCCCTCCTATATTGCTGGAGAACTTCCTGTGATATCAGACGCTTCAGCTCTTTGAGTTTCATAGGCTCAGGTACTCAAAGAGCCAGTTTTTTCCGAATATCTTTTTGATTTAAGGTTTGTGGTTTTCTCTTCCAAGTCGTTGGCAGACAAGATCGATTTCACTGGTTACCATTTTTTTTTCTCTTCTCAAGTCACTGATGCTGCAATCAACAACTGTTGCAGTTCCCAATGCGGCTACGAGTCCTCCTACAAATCCTAATGGCCCTGCCACCAAAGTTCCTCCAACGATCATGCCGATTCCTCCGCCAACTCCAATCTCGTCTGCATGGGCCAACTTACAGTTAATACGGTTTTTTTCTCCTATTAAGTAAGTGAGACGATTTTCATCTGCCGCTTTCACTCTTTCATTTGCAAGTTCTTCTCCAAGAGCTTGTATGCGTTCATTTGTCGCAACTAATCTCTGTTGGAGATAGTTTTGAGCTTGTTGATTGACACCGACCTGCTGATTTAACTGGAGTTGTAAAGCATTTTTTTCTTGCCTTACTTGGTCTAATTGCCCTTCTAAATTGGCGATTCTTTGCCCTTGTTGACCGAGTCTTTGATTTTGTTGCTCGATAATAGCGTTGCTCTCATTCAATTGTAATTGAGCTCGTTGATTTGTCAGCCTAGCAGTGAATAAAAGTCTGTCTTGATCAAGGGCTCGTTGATTCATTTCAACACGTAGATTTACTTGTTGTGCTTCGAGTTGTTGTACTTTATTCACAAGTTTAAGATTAACTTTTTGTGCTGCATCTTGTTGTCCATTTGATGCTACTGGAATTGCCATTTCCCCTCTTAATTAACATCTATTTTTAAGGATCGTTATATATGTAGCGATCACTTCATTAATGAAGTTTCTTTAGTTAGCTTTTTGTTGAAGTTGTTTTAAAGGCTCTCTCAACTCCGCATAGAAATGCATTTCTTGACTGATCCTTCTTAGATGGCCCAATTCTTCGTTAAAAATTCTGATAAACCCTTCCATAGGGGTACGAAGCGGATCGTCTTCAGGTAGATTATTTAGATGGTTTTGGATCATTCCTTGGTAGGCTTCCTTTTGTGCTTCGTAAATTGGGATCAGTTGCTCCAATTCGAGTTCCGTCATATTTTCCTGCGCTTCTTCCTCTTTTTGAAGTCTTCGTTCTTCGTACGCTGCATCTATTCGACGAAAGTGCTGCAATAGCTCTTCGTTGTTACCAGCTTGATCTAATTGTCTTCTGAGAATTTCTGCTTGTTGGACAACTTGATCATATTCATTTCTTTGTCGATTTTTCTCTAAAATTGCAGCATTTTTTTCAGCGATTGCCGCGTCTTTTGCTACAGTTGTCTCATCGAGACTCGTCTGCAATTGCTGATTGACATTGCGCAACAGATCTTTCTCTTGAATAAGTTGCTCTTTTTCCTTGATCCTTTCATCTATTTCTCTTCGAGCCCGATTGCGTTCTTCCGTGGTTGTCTGTTGTTCCCAAACTGTATGATCTTTTTGTACACGAATCACTTGGACTTGTGCAGCTAAATTGTGAACTTGAGTATTTAAAATCGCCTTCTCTTCTTCAAGTCTTTGAATATCGTCTAGTAGAGCTTCTTCTCGGAAAGCAGCTACAAGCCGCTCTCCTATCAATGTAAGATGACCCCAAAGAGCTTCTGCTCGAGCAGCCATCTCAGGCCAAACGACTCCAAGAGTCTTAAAAGCTAATCCCGAAACGATCTGAAATGGCCACAGGAGCACTTTTCCGACTATGCTGGCAAACCAAACGACTTTACTAAGAATCCAACCACTGCCATCTTTAAAGCGTTCCCAGCATCCCATTGATTCTGTTGGCAATTCTGTGTGAAACGGCATCAGAAATTGACTTCTTTGCTCTTTGTCTATAAGAGAACCCTGTTGAATTGTGAAATTTAAGTTGGGTTGGATATTCATACCAGTCTCCTATTTTTTGCCAAATGTTAATAAAAATTTTATTTTTTTTGCAAAAAAATGGGTAATGTTTTTTTGTTCTAATCGTCTTCACCTCTCTCTTTCTCAAAAATGCCGTTTTTCTCCACTCAATTAAGAAGTTGACCTAAAATTGCATATTAAAGTAAAGTCCTTGACCATTCGAGATTAGAATCATGGAACAAGAAGAAAAAATTCGAAAGTTTTTAACAGGTTCTTCAGAGAATCCGTTTAAGTATTTAAAGTTTTGGGATCCAACTAAAAATGATTTTCCAGCTAAGAGAGTAGTGACAGTTTTTATGCAATTTGGGGATAAGTTTTTAGTTTTGCAACGGGCACGTAAAGATGCTCAGTATGGTTTGTGGGGGATTCCTGGGGGCAAATTGAACTGCGGAGAACTTCCTGAAGAAGGTTTAATCAGAGAGGTAAAGGAAGAAACTCAAATTCAGTGTCAGGCTGCCATTCAATTACTAGGAACTGCTTTGAGTCGTACTCCTTCTGACGGGGAATATGCTCTGTATCTTTTTCATTTATTTCTACCAACTTTCCCTTCTGTGGTGATTAATACCGATGAGCACTCTAACTTTAAATGGGTAACACTTTCCCAATTTGAAGAACTAGAATTGTTAACAGCTCAAAGAGAGGCCTTCGAGCTGGTAAAGGAAAAATTAAAAAATTTACAAAAGGGGTTTTAAGTGTCTAAGGAATACCATCTTTCTACCAAGACTTCAAAGTCTGAGCATTCAATCTTCACTGTGATCGGCGGATCTTTTCGAAAACACTTGCTACAAATTGCTCAACTTAAAAAGCAATTTGAAAAAAATTATATTTCAGTCTTATCCCCAGCTGGCGATGTAGCCGTAAATCCTGATGAGGAATTCATTATCTTGGATTCCGATCCAGTTTCCCACCCTAGATTGCTACAAGACTCTGTATTCGCAAAAATTCGGGGATCTACTTTTTTGACCGTTGCAAATGTCGGAGGCTATTTAGGTAAGGCTGCGATCTTAGAAATGGGATATGCGATTGCTATGGGTGTAGCCATCTATACTTTAGAACCCGTTGAAGACCCTAACTTGGCTCCCTACTGCAGATTATTGCGAGAAGTATTTCCGGATTTTGATTATGCTTTATTCAAATTAGATTTAGATTCAAAGCCAATCGAATCAAAAGTTGCTTGCTGTTGAATAAAATCAGGGAGGAATGAAGTGAGATCGCAAATTTTGGAAGAAAATTTACTATTTAAATCAGATAACTTAAAAGTCCTCAAGGCGTTAGCTCAAACCCATGAAAGGTCTATTAAACTTGCCTATTTAGATCCTCCTTATAACACGAGAATCGATCGCAAACACTTTCAAGATGATAGAAAAAGTAATGATTGGGTCAAAATGATGCATGATAGATTAAGCGCCTTAAAAGGATTGCTTAGAGAAGACGGTTCTGTTTGGATCAGTATTGACGATTCTGAATTACCTAATCTTAAACTTTTGTGCGACGATATCTTTGGCAAGGAAAATTTTTTATCTGTTGTTGTTTGGCAACATAGAATTAAATGGGATGGATATCAGGGTAAATTTGATTTAAATCACACCTATTTAGTGGCTTATAGAAAGTCAGTTCTGTTTGAGTTTGAAAATAATGCAAGGCCATCAACAGTTTGGTTAGAGTCCGCAGTTGGAGGGCATGCCGAGGCTTTGGCAGAATCTAAGGAGCTTTTTGGAGAAGAGAATGTTTTTTCTACTCCAAAACCAGAAAGCTTAATGAAATATCTTCTCCAACTAACCACGAAAGAGGATGATTTGGTTTTAGATGCTTTTTCAGGATCCGGTACGATGGGGGCTGCGGCACAAAAAATGAACAGACGCTGGATTATGATGGAGATAGGAGATCAATACGAAACTCATATTTTGCCGCGCATGCAGAAATTTTCCTCTCAAGAGAATTCGCGTGATTTTCGGTTTTTTACGAATGTCACCGAATACGAAGCCATCTCTTCTGTTTTTCTTCTACGAACTCTAAAAAATAGGACGTTTTTTAAAGCTCCTGTATTAGTAGACGATAGACCTCATTAACTTCGCGGAAGCTACTTTTTAGCTATCCCCATTACATGAGTACTAGCTCCTATAATGCTCTCGTCGTCTTCGATCATCTCGAGCAAGTTAAGTAACTGAATCCATGCCTCTCGATTAAATCCGATCTCTTGAAGAAGGGGTTGATACCAGACTGGTCCTTCGACTCCTATGAGAGTGATGTTATGAAACCCGCTTTCTTGTAATTCTCTTTTTAACTCCTTCGGAGAATGGAAATAAAGATCCATTTTCGAATTTTCACTTGGATGGATTCCTATAGAGAGGTCTTGTTTAATAAGATTAGCTTTTTCAAGGATTAAATTTTTACATATATTTTCCATAAGCGACTGACAACGCGAGATGACTGTAACAAATAAAATCCCTCCTTTTTTCAAGACCCTATACGCTTCCTTTAGAGCTTTGAGCCGATCCATATGAGAAACTAGGTGATATAAAGGACCGAAGAATAGCACTACCTCTGCTGATTCATCCTCTCTTATAATATTTCTGGCGTCTCCGACGGAATAGCTTGCCAATTTAAAAGATGGAAATTTTTGTTCGTATTCCTGAGCCTGTTGTATATGCACTGGAATAGGATCTATAAGATGAACTTTATAACCACGTTCTGCCAATGGAAATGCATAAACCCCATGGGCCCCGCCAACGTCCAATACTTCTGCTGGCGCAGACGGCATTTTTCTTTGAAGAAGATTTAGCATTCGGTCTTTTTCTAGACGAGAGTTCGTTAAGCGATCTTTTTCTAATCCAAGGGAATAATATCTCTCGAGAGCTGGGTTAATCTTTCCTTTTTCTTCTTGAGGCTTCTTCTTTTTTTTTGAATTATTTGATGCCATTTTTACTTGTTAATTCCTTTCTTATAAAAACTGGTAAAGAGATCAAAGAGGCTAAAGCAACAAAAACTATAAATGTCGGAAAAGAACCGATCTTGGCTGTTAACATATTCGCAAGCCATGGAGAAGCTCCTCCCACAACACTATCGCAAAAGCTAAAACTTAATGCAAGTCCTGTGTATCGAAGACTGGTGGGAAAAAGTTCCGCTACAAAAGAAGGTAAAATAGCAAATTGCATGTTTAAGAAAAACAAGATTAAAATAGTTGCTGGTATAATGTATGTTGTATTTGCTATTGAAAATAGCATTAACGATGCAGAAACCCCTATTGCGCTCCATTTCAACAGCTTATAAAGTTTATATCTGTTTCCCAATTTACCGAATAGCGTAAGAGTGCTGGTTGAGAAAATCATTAAACAAAGAGGCAGCAATAAACTGTTTGACTTAGAGGAGACTTCTAAAGATTCACTAAGATAGTATTCGATAAATACTGTGATCATATAAAAGCCCACGACGGCCAGAATCGATCCGAAAAATCCCATGGTAATTTCTTTCCAATCTTTAGAAAGAGAATCTAAGATAGGTCGCCGGGAAGTCAGTTTTCTAGTCTTTAATTCCTGGAATGCATCCGTTTCTTCTAGTCTGTTTCTAAGAAGCAGGCCAAACAGAGCCAATAGACCTCCAGCAATGAATGAAATTCTCCATCCATATGTTTCGATGAACTGCTGCGAATAAAACTCTTCAACAAAATAACATTCAGCAAGGCTCAAAATGATCCCTATTTGGGGGCCTAGAAAAGCAAAGCTACAGATATAAGGCCTTTGTGCTTTAGATGAACATTCAGCGAGATAGCATATCGCAGCAGGTAGTTCTGCTCCTGCGGCCATCCCTTGGATAAACCGCAGAATACATAAGGTGATAATTATGCTTCCTCCTTCCCCCGGAAGAAGCCATCCTATACACCCTATACCAATACTAGGTCCAGCCATCAAGATAATTGAAGCAATAAACGTTATCTTTCTGCCAAAGCGATCCCCAATATCACCGAATGTCATAGCTCCAACAGGTCGACCAAGAAATCCTATAAAAAAAATAAGCAACATTTTTTTTACGGCGATCGACGGGTCTCCATCAAAGAACAACTTAGCGAATAGATCTTTCCAATGAATAAACAAAAAGATTTCGTACCATTCAACAATTCCACCAAAGGTGATTGCAGCAAGGAACGAAAAAGGGGTTTTCTCAACCTGGGGTACTTTCATAATCGCTTTCTTGAGTTCAGGTACGGAAAAAAATTGACACAATCAATACTCTTTTCTTTTTGTTATAAGGGTAATTTTTTTTTTATATGAAAGCAAGTTTTGACCCGGGGGGGGTGATTACAAGAAAAATTGGTCGCGGTAGGTATGTCACTACATCTCAAACGAGCTCTCCGTAGGTGGCAGGCAAATCGAGCCATGGACCGGCACATGAAGCAGGGAGGGAAACCCCGGTCGATGCTACCTCAAAGGGATTGTCGGCGATCAAATCCATGCTATTCTTGTGGCGGTTGCCCATAACTTCTGGATCATCCTGAGGAAACTGAGGTTGTTTTGCGTCAAAATTTTGGGATGGATCGGAGGTGTGTTTTGGTCTAAATCAGGGAAAACAGGGCTATTACAACAAGCCGCCTAATCGGTGGCTCTTGAAAATCTATTCTTCAGGGACGACTTAATAACGATTGGTTGATTTAGCTCTTCGAGGGATTCTCTTCCAAGTCATTGGTAGACAGATCGATTTCACTGGTTGCCAAATCGAATAAGTTGAGCACTAGCCGAACTAAATGTTATTTCTGATAATTTGTATTAAGTTGTTTTTTAGCAACTCTCGAGTAGACAGCGGTGGTAGCGTGTCTTGCAGCGATCAGATAGTCAGCTGCGGAAATCTCAAAAGTCCTCTTGTCGTCGATCCGCCAGAATTTTCCGTTTTGCGCGATGTAAGAGACATAGTGCCCTCCGTTAGCGCCGCCAGAATAACGAATAAATCCCTGAAGCTGCAACACGCTCGTGTGGCCCGATGTATCTTTTATCTGGTGATAAAGCGGCATATCTACTTCCGTTCTATTTACATGCGCCCCTTCTAGACGGGTAAATCGATAGACAAAGACAATCGGGCCCTTTGCAAAATGAAGAGAGGTTTTGTAGGTTCTTTGATCATTGATTTGATCAACATGCGTACCGATCATCATACTGGACAAGCTAGGGGAAAGGTCCTCTCGATTAAAATTCAAGTCCAAGGAAGGGAATATGTAATGAGTGGCTTTGTTTGCCGAATAGGGCCGTTGCTTTATTTCACCCGTTGCAAGAGTCGTCACCTGTTCGACAATTTTCGCGCCGAATTTACGACCGTTGACGTTTCCATCTGCGTCAATCTCTATCAGATTATGGAGCGCAGTGGCCAAATCATTCGCATCCTGTTGTCCTTCAGCGCCTTTTAAAATTTCTCTCATACGTACGACGTTTCTTGGCTGAAGGCTCAATAAGTCTTCCACTTGTTCCCGTTGAGCCGGCGCTATTTCCTTCAATAGTCGGATATTTTCCGGCGTCGCTTTTTTTCGTTGGGCTACCTGATATTCGTCTAATAC
>CAZFWE010000003.1:0-22966 GCA_964522685.1 uncultured bacterium
TTTCTTTCTCGATTTGAAAGCAATTTCCCTGCATTTTTTGCGCTTCGCCTAAAATCTGATCGAGCAATTCCGAAGTTTTCCCTTCTAAATTCAATTCATTCTGCAAATACACGTATTGTTCCATGTTCTGATCGATCTTCTGTTTTGCTGTGTCGATGTCTTGGCGATAGGTTGCAATTTTCCGATCGGCCTCTTTTACCTGATCCATAAATGCGCTATGATCCAAGGAAAAAAGACTCTGTCCCGGTTGGAAAAAATCTCCCTCGTCCAAAAAACAATGCAATAAACGCCCCGCCTCTTTGCTGTGAACTTCAGTAGAAGAAACGCAAAGAACCGCCTCTTTGATGTTGAAGAAAGGAAACACGTTCTTCCACCAGTAAAATCCTCCAAAGCTCAATCCCAGCCCTACTAAAACGGCTAGTAAGGGGAGAGTCAAAAAACTTTTCCAAGGAAAATTTGGAAGTGTAATTTCAAATGTCCTCTTCATAATATCCCTATTCCTTTAAACTAAAATATAGCACAGCAGCGATAAGACTTGCGAACGCTCCTAAAGGTTGTCGTCAAAGACTGGACCGATTGACTAATCCCTAAAAATTTGCCTTGCGATTCATTCAACGCGGTGCTCGATATCAATGCATTGCAAAGAGGCCACGCTACGCCTGCGATGAGGACGCATTCCGACACTCCGCCGAGGGCCTCATAAATGTACATTGGAAAAATCATCAGAACCGAGAGGATTGTAACCCCAAGAAGGCTAATTTCCAATACTTTCAAAGAAGAAAAAAATACCATCAGCAGTTTACTTAAAACCCCGAGAGAAAATTTCTTCCGATGAGCTGCTCGGAGTCTCATTCAATAGACCAATCGATCGGTTTCTTTCCCAATGTTTGCAAAAACGCATTCGTCTTTGAAAAATGGCGACATCCCAAAAAACCGGCATATGCGGACAGAGGCGAGGGATGCGGTGCAGTCAAAACGAGATGATGCTTAGCGCCGTTTGCTCCAATATGCTGAAACTTATCCAGAGCCGACTTGCCCCATAACAAAAACACCAATGGATCTTTCCTTTCGCAAAGGAGCTGGACGACTCGGTCGGTAAACACTTCCCATCCTTGGCCGTGGTGAGAACGGGCCTGGCCAGCTCGCACCGTCAGAGTTGCATTCAGAAGCAACACGCCCTGTTTTGCCCATTGAAGCAAACAACCATGGGTTGGAATCTTCAATCCCAAATCGCCATTGAGCTCTTTATAAATATTCAAAAGAGAGGGCGGTGGCGGCACGCCTTTCGGGACGCTGAACGATAATCCATGGGCCTGTCCCGGCCCATGATAAGGATCTTGCCCGATGATGACGACATTGACTTTTTCAAACGGCGTTTGACAGAAGGCATTGAATACTAAGCCGAACGGTGGATAGACTACAGTCCTGGAACTAATCTCATCTGCCAGAAAAGCCTCGAGCTTGCGCATGTAGGGCTTTTCGAACTCAGATCCAAGCCGATCGAGCCAGGAGGCTTCCATATATGCGATATTTTCTTCTACGACGAGAGCCATAAGGTAAAAACATTTTTAATAAAGATGTTATACTAGCACGATTGACCTCGCGGATCAAATGTAAAGCCGCTTTACATGAAAAACCCAGATCATTGTATGATCGGTCCTTGGAGAAACAGGAGAAAAACAATGGAACAAAAAAGACCTCGTGTTGGCGTTGCTGCCGTCGTACTCCAAAAGGGAAAAGTTCTTCTTGGAAAACGAAAAGGAGCTCATGGCATTGGATTTTGGGCCTCTCCGGGGGGGCATCTCGAGTTCGGCGAAAGCGCTGAAGTCTGTGCGGCAAGAGAACTCTTGGAAGAAACGGGGCTAAAAGCCCTTTCCTGCAGGCTTGGGCCCTGGGTGGAAAATGTAATGGAAGGGGATAAACATTATATCACGCTGGTCGTCTTCATCGACAAATTCGAAGGTGAATTACAACTCTTGGAGCCTGAGAAATGTGAAGGCTGGCAATGGTTCGATTGGAACGAGCTACCATCTCCGCTCTTTGCCCCAGTTGAATCTCTTCTCCAAAAGAAAGACTCGCTTGGGCTGTTCTTAGAAGAACTTCTCGCCTTTTACGAGGCTCGGGACTGGGCCCAGTTTCATTCCCCTAAAAATCTTGTGATGAATCTGGCTTGTGAAATCGGAGAACTCATCGAACCCTTTCGATGGCTGACAGAGCAGCAAAGCGGCGCTCTCGACCCAAAAACACTTCTCGACGTTCGGGAAGAGATCGGCGATGTTGTTAGCATCCTCCTCCATCTTTCGCATAAATTGGGGATCGATCCGATTTTGGCCGCCCGTGAAAAACTCAAAAAGACCAGCAAAAAATATCCGGTCGACCAGTCCCGCGGCAAACAGCTCAAATATACTGCTTACGAGTCAAGCGCAACGCCATAAAGCCTTTAATGATTCATTGACAGAAAGGGGTTTGGAAGCCTAAAATTAGCGTTTTTCCAAGACGGAGTGAGCGATGAAAAATTTAGCTGAAAATAACCTGATCCGATTTACGAATGTCACCCGCAAGAAGGATGCCCTATACGCAAATTTTAAGGTCAAAGGACTTCGGAACGGGGTCGTTTTCTCTGCGTCGATCGCCGTGGACATTACAGCCCTTGAGCTAAATGCTGGCGATTCATTGGAAAAAATCGTCGAAGATTGCGCTCGTCATGGCGTGAAAGAGTTTAAGAAGGCCGACTTTCAATTTGAAGGGATCTCGGCTGCAAGTCCTGAATATCTGGGTGTAGCGCAGCTTGGCTAGCGCGTTTGCATGGGGTGCAAGAGGTCGGAGGTTCAAATCCTCTCACCCAGATTCTTTTTTATCAGGTACTTATGACAAATATTTCACTCAATAAATACCTGAAAAATCACTTATGTGGCGGGCAGATCCTCGATAACCAAAAGGGAATAGTAGCATGCGACATTGTGGCGATTATCTTTTGAGTATCCAGGCCTTTTGTTTAACCTGTTTTTCTTATTCTTCTATCGCCGCCCTAGATTTTTCACATGTAAAGGAGCCTTCCATGACTACTGTCACTGCATCTGCCGTTAGCGGTCATCAGTTCATTGATTCTGTTGACAACTCGATTCATATTATCGAAACCTATTTCAAAAATTTCGAATCTCTTGCTCAATCCGAACAATGGAAGGAGATCCTTTCTCAGGGTATAGGGGCATTGGAAGCCGCAAGGAAGTCGGACAGACCTCAAGATGAGGCGAAAATTTGCGCTCAACTCACTTCGACAACTTTCTATTTGGGTGATTATGATCAAGCTCTTGTATACGCTAATCGTTGCCACGAACTATCAGAAAAATTTGAAGATCCCGCCCTTTTTGTTCGAGCTCTTTATTTAGAATCAGCTGTTCACCGCGCATTTGCAAGGGAAAATGGGCAACAGATGTCCTATATACGCGCTGTTCAAATTGCAGAAGAAGCTCTTCTTACTTATCAAAGGAAAGGTGTTGACGATAACAATTTACAAGGAAAAGTGTATTTTAATTTGGGTGCGGCTCATGCCGATAACCCAGAAGGTGATTTAGCAAAAGCAGAGATAGCTTACACAAAAGCGCTTCAGTGCTATACAGCCGCACATGCAACCGACGATCTCATTCATACCAGTATTCGATTAGGTAAAGTTTACCTCCTTCAAAAAGGATACGACCTTACGGAAAAAATGATCAATGAGGTCCGTCCTCAAATAACAACCGAACGACTTGCAATGCATGTTGATTATTTGGAAGCTCAACTTAAGATTGCGATGAACGATACCAAGGGGGCAATTAAAATAGCCAAAACTGGACTGATTCGAGCACAAGCCTTAGAAGCCAAAGAGGATGAATCACGTTTAATATCTCTATTGCAGACGATAACTCCTGCAGTTTGCTTTGTAGCTTGCCATGGTGGTCCTGCTGACCATTTTTCAACATTTGCCGAAGATTTAGTTAAAAAAGGCCATAAAGTACAGATCTATGCAGCCGGTCCTGCTTTAAAAAAATTTCAGGATCGTCATATCGAAAGGGTCATTCCATTTTCGTTAGAAAATATTTCCGAGGAAGCTGTTGCTGTTGAAGTGGCTAAGAAATGCGCTGAGGCAAACGTTGTCATTACGGATGTCGGTCACACAGTTGA
Organism: uncultured bacterium; assembly: GCA_964522685.1. Classification (GTDB taxonomy): domain Bacteria; phylum Chlamydiota; class Chlamydiia; order Chlamydiales; family SM23-39; genus CAITMJ01. Next base: position 4,165 of record CAZFWE010000003.1, read on the forward strand.
TATTCCCTTACAACAAGCTCTCGCCGGCCAAGCTTCAAAAGCTTTACGATTAGCTTATTATGACAATCCTGAGCCCTATGTGCCAGGAGGTTATTCCTCAGTTGCAGCAAAGGTTATGATTGCGGCGCAGGGAGTCCTCTTTGCAAATGCTAATCTTGCCAAAGCGCCTATTTATCAGACACCTTCTGAGGAAGTTATGTTAGCCTCTGAAAGAAGGTTTGGATTGGGGTATTACCCTATCAATCAAGCTGAAAAAATCGCTAAAAGGCGAACTTCAGACCATGAATTGGTTCGTGCACAGTTCCTCTCTAAGCACGCTTTGGTAGACCAAGGACAAAAAATTCTGGTTTATGCTGGAGGAAATAATGATGAATATTTCACAAAAGCATTTCCAGCTTTTCTTCAATTCCTAGCTGAAGCTTCTCAGCAAGCAGATCTTTCAAATGTTATTGTAGTACTCCAACAACATCCAGGAGCGAAAGAAAAGAACATTGACACGAACCTTGTCCAGCAATGGTTACATCAAGTTGGTAGAGGTAGAGTTCCTGCGTTTTTTGTGTCTGAGTTGAGCTCTGATGATGCTCAAGTAGTAGCCGACGGAATGCTCTATTATCAGACAAGCATGGGGCCTCAATTCATTCTTGCGGGTATTCCGACGATTCAAGTGGGCCACAATACTTATGAAGACATTCTCGTAAAAAACAATCTATGCGCAACGGCAACAGATGCATATGGATTATTGAATGCTATAACGCATCTGCAGCACGGAGTAAAAATAGAATCAGATCAGGAGGCAATCAAACAAGGGTTAGGCATTAGCTCTGATTGGGCAGATAATCTGGAGCATGCAATTCAAGGATTTGTTCCACTAGAAAATGTTCCGCAAGAGGAAATTCCTCCAGGATTACCAGAAAGAAATCAATCGAAGAGTTCAATCCGTTCTTATCTTTTGGCAGCTGGCGCGGCTATTACAGTTGGATATTTTGCAATTCGCTTATTTAAGCGCATTTCCGTGGCCAAAGCTTGAGAAAGTGTTTCTCAAATTATTAACACCGAAAACTTGCATGGAGTGCAAGAGGTAGGATGTTCGAATCCTCTCACCCAGATTCTTTTTGTTTAAAGACTTAATCCTTAATATCAATTGCCTGTAATAACTCTATTTTCTCTCAGGTGGCAGATAGGTGGTGAATGCCTCCTTCTAATGCTGAGGCTTTTTCTATGCCGCAAAGACTCAAGATGCTATAATGGTTATTTTTTACTGCTAGATAATGTATGGCATTCATTGAATACTCCGAAATTGGAAACACACCTTTGCAAAAACTATTAGGTCACAATGTTGAGATATTGAAAAGCTGGGATCTTCTGCTGGAGTCTTTCTACAAATATTCGAGTTTTGAGCCTGAATTGCAAGAAGAGGTGAGACGTACTATTGCGTATCAAATCGGATGCGCACAATGCATGTCACATGGATGCCCTACGCCACTTATCACGAATATCAAGACAAAGGCCGCTGTCGATTTTGCAAAGAAGATGGCTCAGACTCAGCTTCCTGTTACCAAACAAGATGTAGACCAGCTAAAGGAATATTTTAGCGATCACGAAATTGCCGAGTTATGCGCTTTCATTGCTTTCGGAACCAGTTACGCACGCTTCGGCGCATCACTCAATGTCGATGCAAGCATACTAGACCAGCAAAAAGGTTAAATATTTTTATGCCTCGTTGGATATTTTTGGTCGCGTCATTCCTGTTAATAAGCAATCAAATTTTTCCTGAACAAGTACTTGAATGTGAGACGCATCTCAGGGAAAATGTTGAACGCACAGAAGAAGATATTAAGACATGAAAGAACCAAGAGATATTCGATTCTTACCTGAAGGCGCGGTTACTTACGATGAAATGGACTCACCTGTTGGGAAGTTAACCATTATCACCTCACCGGAGGGGCTCCATGCGATTTTATGGGATATCGATCGCAAAAATCAAAAGTATGAGAAAATGATCAGTGATCTTAGTAAATCTAAAGATGAGAAGATCCTTGTACAAACTCAAAAACAGTTAATCGAATATTTTCAGGGCAAAAGAAAAGCATTCGATTTACCGCTCGTACTAGCTGGGACAGATTTTCAAATGCAAGCCTGGAACCAGTTGCTTAAAATACCCTATGGGACCACGACCTCATATGCTGAACAAGCAGAAAAAATCGGCAATAAAAATAAAGCTCGGGCTGTGGGGATGGCAAATGGACTAAATCCTATTTCAATCATTATTCCTTGTCATCGCGTGGTGGGAAGCAATGGCCATCTAGTTGGGTTTGCTGGAGGCATCGAAAAAAAAGCTTATCTCTTACGCTTAGAACAAGAGAAGCAACATGAACAAATACCGGTATTTTAAATCATTTCTCTTCTTTGATTACAGTGAAAGACTTATACCAATCCCAGTAAATAATGTCTTATTTGAGCGCGTCAAAGCACGTATAATCGACGAACGCAAATGGGTGCGTATTGCATTAATACGCACCCACTTGCGTAGCCTGCTTGCAAAATATGCGCTTGCGAGCCTTACTTGTTTAGCACTGCCCAATCGCTTGTAAGTCAAATCAGTCCTCTCAATATTTCTTTTTTACTGCAGAAGCAATGTTGTTTTTTGCGCAATATTGGACGATTGCATGGAGAAATGCTCTGCCGTATTTTTCCAGCTTCGCAAAGCTGACGCCGTTGATCTCTAATAAGTCTTGTTCCGTCCTCGGATAGTAGTGGCACATTTCCATCAAAGTCCGGTCGCCAAAAACGACAAATGCCGGTACTTTTTTTTCCTCTGCGAACTTCTTCCGCAATTGGGAAAGCTCTTCGAATAAATGGCGGTTGTGTTCGAGATTGAAGGTCTTTTTCTTCTGTCCAAGCTTGGCTTCGATCTTCTTTCGCATCGATACTCGTACTTCTCCCCGGACCAGCTTCCGAGAAAGGGGAGTCCATTTCACAATCGGATATTCTCCCTCGGTCCGCTCCAAATATCCCTTTTCCATCAATACGGAAATAATTTGACGGAGATCTGGTTCGGAATATTCGGCCATTAAATTAAAGGTAGACAGTCTGTCGTGCCCTCTATCAAAGGTCGCTTTTGACTTCACGCCGCGCAACACGTCGATGAGATATTTAATCCCGTATTTCTCTTCCAGACGGTAGACGCAAGAAAGAATCTTTTGAGCGGCAAGGCTTATGTCTATAAGATCGACATTATCCAAACACTGATCGCATCCTTCGCAATTCATCGGCTCGTAGCATTCGCCAAAATAACGGAGGATTTCCCTCCTTCTACAGGAAGAAGATTGGCACAAGGAATAGATTTTTTCCGTTTTTGCCTTCGTTTGCCGCCGCACAGTCGCATCCTCAATTTCTTTGAGAAATAGATCGTAAATCATAAATTCCTGTGCGGAATAGAGCATCATGCATTCAGAAGGGAGCCCATCTCTTCCTGCGCGCCCCACCTCTTGGTAATATTGTTCAATTGAACGGGGCATGTCCAAATGGACAATAAACCGGATGTCGGGCTTGTGTATCCCCATCCCAAAAGCGACTGTGGCGACCATCAGGGGAGTGTGTCCGTAAATAAAGTCATATTGCGCCTGGGATCGTTCAGAATCAGATAGCCCCGCGTGGTATTTGCCCGCTTTAAAACCATTTTTCTGCAAGACTTGATGAATCTCATCCACTACCTTGCGGGTGGCTCCATAAAAAATCCCCGATTCGTTTGGGTGCTTTTCTAAAAAGCGAAGCAATTGTTTTTCCACGCGATCTTTCGGATAGATCTGAAACGTCAAATTGGGCCGGTCAAAACTGGCCCGAATTTTATAGGGATCTGACAACTTCAATTGAGAGAGGATGTCCTGTTCGACTTCTTTCGTCGCCGTGGCCGTCAATGCCATCACCGGGACTTGCAAAAATGTCTTCTTCAAGAGAGCTAATTCCCGATAGTCGGGCCTGAACGAATGACCCCATTGGGAAATGCAATGAGCTTCATCGATGGCAAAAAGAGCGATCGGGACTTGCTGTAGACGTTGGACGAACTCCGGATTGGCGAACCTTTCGGGAGCCACGTAGAGCATTTTATAGTCTGCCAAATGTTGCAACAAATGCTGCATTTCATCATAGCGGAGGCTGCTGTTGAGAAAGGCGGCTGAAAGACTGTTTTTGGTCAAGCTAGATACTTGATCTTGCATGAGAGAAATCAAAGGGGAAATGACAACGGCAAGGCCCGGCATCAGCATAGCCGGAAGCTGGTAACAGATCGATTTCCCAGCACCCGTCGGCAAAATGGCCAAAACATCTTTTCCTGCAAGGCAAGCAGCTACGATTTCTTTTTGATTGGGGCGAAAATCGTTATAACCGAAGTGACTCTTGAGTTGGTCTTCAAGCGTTTGCATTTTATTTTCTATAAAGAGTAATCCTCAAAGATTATTTTCTATACACAAATGAACTCAAAAATTGGGAATTTGGCAAGGAAGCGGCGCAAATTTTTGTCTCCGGAGGACGCGACCATTGCCGGGAGGCAAGGTGCGAGTGAGGACCAAAAATTTGCTGCCAAGCTGACGCTGCCAAAAACCAACTTTTGAGTTCATTTTTGTATATCGAAGAGCGCAAGCGTTTCTACGTGATTTGTTCCTGGAAAAAGCAAGTATCCTTTTCCTTTTTGGAGGCTCCAGCCCGATTCCAATAGGATTTTTGCATCTCGCGAAAAACTTTGAAAGTCGCAACTCGCATAAATGAGCGTTCCCTTAAAAGATTTGAGTGATTCAAGAAGAACTGGATCGATCCCTTTTCGAGGGGGATCGAGGATGACACAATCCGCGGATTCCAAGAGAGGAATGGCCGATTTCGCGTCGCCGAAATGATAAGAAGCCGAATCATTCATCTCCAGAAACGAAAGATGTGAATAGGGATTATTTTCGACGAAATCGATGCTCAGAGCTTTCGACGACGCGAGAATCCCCATTGCACCAACGCCTGCGTAAATTTCAATCAGCTTGGAACCATTCGGCACCCATTCGACGACTTGTTTTGCAAGCTGCTCGAAAAGCGTCCAATGCGCTTGGGAGAACGCCCCCGGATGAAAGGGAAATTTTTGACCGCATAGCTCTTGCCAGAGGAATTTTTCGCCCCAGACATGGATCCACTCGCTACCGAGGATCGCATTCGTTTTCTGAGACTGCACATTGATCCAAATGGAGTGCCAAAGATCGCTCTTTAAAAGATTCGTGCATAAACGACCGAGAGAAGGATCGTTCGATTGGACGATGAGAGAGAGCTGCACTTTTTCCGTCGCGAGATCGACAAAGCACTGCACGTACCGAAGGATCCCTTTTTTCTCGTCGTAGATAAAAATCTTTTCTTCGCGGATCGCCTCTTCTAAGACCCTCACAGCCCGGTTGATTGAAGGGTGATGCGCCAGACAATCGGGGATCGGCTCTACGTCATGTGTGCCGGAACGGAACAGGCCGATCTTCGGATTTTTGAATCCGCCGCGAATGGCAAGCTTGGCCTTGGTGCGCCAACCATATAGACGACCAACCACGAGCTCAGCCTCTACTAAAAAATTCCTCATCTCTTCCCAAATAGGTGGAGAGTGAAGATTTTTTTTGAGTGTACATCCACTGCAGGCGCCGAAGTGTGGACAGGTTGTTGATAACTCGTTCATAACTTTGTTCACAGATTGTTGATGGAGGCCCAATTGTTCAAAAGCCGCCTGTTTTCAACAGCTCGTCGACAAGTTATCGACAGAAAAATGCCCCTCGAAGGCCTAATATCTTATCAACTTTCCCACATCCCTTAAAGAAGAAGAAATTCTATTAAATAGATTCTATTTTCTTTAGGTTGGAGGGAAAGATTTGTATACTCCATTCCCATGCGCTTTTTGACAGCTCAGCTTTTTTTTCATCTCAACCGTTTTGCACACTCCGCCCTCTGGAAAGAAGGAGCGCCAGTTTGGGATGCGCTTCATCAATTAAAAACTTATCTTGGCAAGTTCCCTCTTGGGCAAATTCGATCCCCGATTCCATCAGGGGTGCACTTGATTCATCCAGAACTCATTTCGATCGGCGTTGGGACAGTCATCGAACCCGGTGTCTTAATCCAAGGTCCTTGCATCATCGGCGACCATTGCGTGATCCGCCATAGCGCCTACCTTCGAGAGGATGTTATTTTAGGAAGCCACTGCCAAGTCGGCCACAGCACAGAACTAAAGCACTCGATCCTTTTGGATGGCGCAGCCGCAACTCATTTTGTCTACATGGGCGATTCCATCCTAGGAAACAACGCGAACCTGGGCGCGGGTGTGAAGTGCGCGAATCTCCGGCTCGACCGGGACGAAGTGAGCGTGCATTGGGAGAATCAAAAGGTCAAAAGCGGTTTGAAAAAATTTGGCGCGATCATTGGCGACTACGCCCAAATCGGTTGCAATTGCGTATTGAATCCTGGGACGTTGATCGGAAAAGAAAGCACCTGCCACCCCCTTCTCAACATCGGTGGATACATCCCGCCGAAAAGCCAGATCAAAGCAGAGCGAAAAGGATCCATTCATGTTTGATGCGTATCGAAATAGAATCGAAGCGGAAATCCAAAAGGCGATTTCTCAGATGGGAGAAAAGACGAAACTTCGCGATGCTTGCGAGTATGCCCTGAAAAGCGGCGGAAAACGGCTCAGGCCGCTTTTCGTGTTGATGATCTCTAATGCCCTCGGTTACGGGCTCGACGCGATCCAGTCGGCTTTAAGCGTCGAATTTTTCCATACCGCTTCGTTGATCGCGGATGACTTGCCTTGCATGGATGACGACAACGAACGGAGAAGCCGCCCGTCTCTTCACCGCGTGTTTGAAGAGAGCGTTGCGCTCTTGGCTAGCTACACTTTCATCGCTTGCGGATATGAAGGTATTTATAAAAACGGTCAGCTCATGAAAGCCGATCCCCGTTTTTCGAAAAACGCGGATGCTGCAACGATTGCATGTCTTGAAATCGCGACCCGCTGCGCAGGAATTAAAGGAGCGACAAATGGTCAATTTCTCGATCTCTTTCCCCCCGATGCAAAGTTGGAGACGATCCAGAAAATCATCGCTCAAAAAACGGTCACCCTCTTTCAAATATCATTTGTATTCGGCTGGCTTTTTGGAGGCGGAGATCTTGCTCTTTTGAAAAAAGTCGAGGATACGGCATACCATCTCGGCATGGCGTTTCAAATCGCCGATGATTTGCAAGACGAGAGCCAAGACGCATCACACTTTTGTGAAATCAACATCACCGCTGCGTTGGGCCGCTCCCGCGCGTTTGATTTATTCGAAGGGGAAATGGAAAGGTTTGAAGCGGGATTGAAAGAACTGCGGATTTGGAATAGCGATTTTGAAAGGGCGGCCGGCTACCTTTATAGACTGGTTCCTGCCGCCTCGTAAGAAGAATGATTAGACTAGAGCTTCTTCTTTTGCGGGATTTTTTTTCACAACACTCCCTTGGGCGATTTTCTCGTGGATCGCTTTTTCGATCTCGTCTGCGAGCTTGCTGTTTTTTTTCAGTTCTTCGCGGGCGGCTTCTCTCCCTTGGCCGAGACGGTGTGTCTGATAGCTAAACCAGGTTCCCTTTTTATCAATCACCGCGAGCTCTGTGCCGACATCGATGAGAGAACCAATGTGGGAAATCCCTTCGTTGAACAAGATGTCGAATTCCGCCGATTGGAACGGGGGCGCGCACTTGTTTTTCACGACTTTTACCCGGACGCGAGAACCGATGTCATTCGTGTTTTCAGGCCCTTTGATTCCTGTGATGCGACGGATATCCATTCGAATCGACGAATAAAATTTCAGCGCTCGTCCTCCTGTTGTCGTTTCTGGATTGCCGAACATGACTCCGATTTTTTCGCGGATTTGGTTGATGAAAATCGCGCAGGTGTTGCTTCGCGCCAGCGTTGCGGTGAGTTTGCGCAGCGCTTGCGACATCATCCGCGCCTGTAGGCCCATAAATTGGTCGCCGATTTCCCCTTCTAGTTCCGATTTCGGAACGAGCGCCGCGACGGAGTCGATCACGATTACGTCTACAGCGTTCGAGCGGGCGAGCATTTCGGCAATATTGAGAGCTTCTTCTCCGTTGTCCGGCTGCGAGATCATCAAATCATCGATGTTGACGCCGATTTTCGCTGCATACGCTGGATCGAGGGCATGTTCTGCGTCGATATAGGCCGCAAGGCCGCCGTTTTTCTGTGCACTGGCCACGATGTGTGTAGCGAGCGTTGATTTACCGGAAGATTCGGGGCCAAAAATTTCGACGATCCTACCGCGGGGAACGCCCCCAATACCGAGAGCGATGTCGAGAGAGATCGCCCCTGTTTTGATTACGCTCAGGCCGTGCGATGCGGAATGTTTGCCGAGCGTCATGATCGCACCGTCGCCGAATTGTTTTTGAATGTGTGAAATCGCCAGATCAAGTGCCTTGCGCTTGTCCCCGTCTTGTTTTGATGAGTTCATAAGTTACCCTCTAAAAAATTGTGGCTGATTGACATTCAGCATGGAATCTATCGCCCCTTCTCGTCAACTGACATTTTTTCTGGTGGATTAAAAACTTTCGTTGGCAAAAAATTTCTTAATGCACTAGAGTGGAAAATTAGAATAATCCTAACCTTAAGGAGAGGTAGATGAATAGTGCATATAAATTACTCTGTTTGGCAGCGGCCTTCATGGGTAGCTCCAGCAGTTTTGCTGACCAGTCGATGATTAGTCAATCGAGTCAGTCGCAGAACAATTCGACGACGATGAAAAAATCAACGAAAGCGCCAGCTTTCGAGCAAGGCATGGGATTGCCGGCTAATAAATATCCGGCCGCTTACAATGCGCCGGCTGCCATCTGTTTGAAAAACGCCTGGGATTTTAATCTTTTCGGAAGTTTTATTTACTGGCATGCGAGCCAAGACGCCATGGATATCGCGTACGTTCCCCCGAATGTCACTGCGAGCACGACGACGGCTTATGGCGGCAGCGTAGCTTTTCAACGTGTGAACTATGAGCCCGGCTTTAAAGTAGGCTTTGGATTCAATACCAATCATGATGGCTGGGTATTCCGCGGTGAATACACATGGCTCCATCAAAACATCTCTACTTCTGCTATTACAGCACCTCTTTTGCCTTCTGGTGCTGCGGGAAGTTGGACTGCAGGCGATTGGTTTACGTACAATCCTTCGTTTGGAACGGTAAATTCTGGCGCCGCTGTTTCTTCTTCTTGGAAAATGAACCTCGATATGGTTGATGCCGTATTCGAGCGCCCATTTTATGAAGGTGCGATGTTAACAGTAACTCCTTTCGGAGGTGTTCGCGGTCTCTGGCTTCGTCAGGGATTAAACATCGACTTGTTGAATACAGCGGGAGTTACGACTTCTAGTTCCAATAACAGCTCTTCTAGCTGGGCTGTAGGTCCTGCAACAGGCGTAGGAGGACATTGGCTGCTAGGCATGGGCTTCCGATTTGAAGGTAATGCTACTGCAAGCCTTCTTTATACCCGTTACACCACAATTTCGCATAGCGAGCAAGATTCTAACGCACTACTCACTGGGGCTGTCGGCGTATCTTCTTCGATAAAGAATGAGAGCGCTATCCGTCCAATTGGCCAATTGAATTTGGGCTTGGGTTGGGGAACGTATTGCTGTGATGATGAATTCTATTTCGATATTGCGCTAGACTACGAATTTATCAATTTCTGGGAACAGAACGTGATGCGCGAATTGGTTGGTCAGCTTCAAGGACGTGCTAATGCTATCGGCGATTTGCAAATGCACGGTCTGACAGCGACATTCCGTTTTGATTTCTAACATTGCTCTAGTGTAAATTTTATCTCTCTCCAGGGCCGCTTCTTTTGAAGCGGCCTTTTTCATTGGATCAAAAATCGGCTAGAGGGTGTTCGATAAAAAATATTTCATCGAGTTTTTGGATTATTTTGGCCTCTTTTCGACTTCAAATCTTTGGGGTTATATACAATGTCGATATTACCCCAAAAATTTGAATCGAAAATAGGCTCAAAAGAACCGAAAAATCGATCAAAATTTATTTATCGAACACCCTCTAAATTATACCAATCCCAGTAAATACGGCAGATTCTAATACTTTACTTTATTCTCTGATAGTTTCTTACTGCAAAGAAAGGGGTAGTTTATGATTTTAGCGGGTGATATTGGAGGAACTAACATTCGACTGGCTCTATTCGAACCAGAGGGTGAGCTCAAAATCATTGTAGAAAAAAAATATCCCAGTCGCGAGCACAAAGGGCTAGAAGAAGTTGTCAGCCTATTTCTTCAGGAACAAAAAGCGATTGTTACCGCTGCTTGCTTTGGAATTGCAGGGCCCATCCGAGAAGGGCGTGCAACCCCTCCCAATCTTCCTTGGATTGTCGATGCGGCTGAGTTGAGTAAAAAGCTGCGCATCCCCACTGTTCACCTTCTAAACGATTTACAAGCCAATGCGAATGGGTTGAAAGCGCTTAAGCTCGATGAGCTTTTTTTAGTTCAACAAGGAAAAAAGCAAATGGGAAATCAAGCTCTCCTCTCCGCTGGAACAGGGCTTGGCGAGGCGGGGCTCTATTGGAATGGGATCAAGCATCTCCCTTTTGCCTGTGAAGGAGGTCACGCCGATTTTGCATCGAGAAACGAGATCGAGATCAAATTGCTTCTCTACTTGCAAAAAAAATTCGGGCATGTGTCTTATGAACGGGTCATATCAGGTCCAGGCATCCATTCGATGTATGAATTCTTGGTTGAGAAAGGGCTTGAACCTGCGTCCAAAGAAGTGGAGGATGCAATGAAGCAGAGAGATCCTTCCGCTGTCATCAGCGAATTCGGGCTTCAAAACAAAGACAAAGCTTGCAGCCGTGCAATCGATTGGTTTCTTTCGGTTTTAGGAGCCGAAGCCGGCAATCTTGCACTCAAATTTCTCTCGTTTGGAGGGCTGTTTCTCGGAGGTGGGATTGCTCCTCGCTATGCGCAGCGATTCCAAGGAAGCGAGTTTCTCCATTCGTTCAGTGGTAAAGGGCGCTTCCAAGAACTACTTGAATCAATCCCGATCTATATCGTTATGAATGACAATGCCGCGCTTTTAGGTGCGGCTTCTTTCGCAAGAGGGATATAATACAATCCCAGTAAATTTAGAAACTAAAACAAAACAGGCCGGGAAAATCCGGCCTGTCAGAGTCAAAGAAATCATTTGTTTCGAAATTTAAAAATCGAAGTCCGCGGTCATGGTTAATCCGTGGACATAAAGGTTGCCATTGGGAGCAAAACTCTTTACATAGCTATCTTCAAAATTGCGGAACATATTTTGATCCCAGAATACTTGGAATCCATAGGTCGCAGCTAAGTCGATATGCCAGTTATTGTTGTCGAAGTACGTTCCCCAACCAATGCCGAGTTCGAAATCAGCATGCCCTCTTAAATAATCAATGGTTTGAGAAACTGCTGCATTCGATGTAATAGGCGCCGTTGCATCTTGCGCAGCGAAGTAAGCTGCTTGTTGGTCTTGACGGAGGCTATAGCGGGTGTACAAAATATCGCCTGAGGCATTGCCGATAAAGCGCGTTCCGTAGCCCAGAAGCCAATTGGATTCGAACCCTGTGCGAGGTCCTATTCCCCAAGAGACTGATTCGTTATTTACAGTAGTTTTTAGCCAACCGTTTGAAGAAGTTGGAGCGGAGTTCAGATAAGTGGTACTTCCGATGTACTCGGTATCGAGACTTTGACGGATCCAGGCGCCTCTTGCTCCGAAGAAAGGCTGGACGGTGAGTCGCATACCTGAATAATAGCTTCTAGAAAGAGAGAGGTCTAAGAAGTCCATTTTCAAAGACCACGACTGATCGGCGTTATGGAAAAAAAGACTGGCCATAGTACCGGGAGCACCTTGGATTGGATAAAGGTATTCCCCATTTGGTGGAATTCCAGTTCCTGTTGTAGTCGCCGTCAGAGGCGATACACCTGAACCGGTCGAACCGTGGAACCAAGTGTATTCGGTATAAGCGTCCCAATTATCCCAGTCCAGATTCAACCCCACTCCGAATTTGAAGCCGGGACGATAGGTAAAATTTGGGTTGGTGATGGCCATGTTATTGACATAGCTTGTTTGGAAAGGCGTGTCGTCGGCTTTGCCTTCTTCAGGACTGTTTCGAGAGATGACACCGATTTCCATATTTTCCTGGCTCGCTTGCCAGTAGAGGAAGCTGCCGGTTGCATAGAGATCCCAGGTGCCTCGAACTTCAATCCGCGCAGGCGCGCTGTAACCGTTCATCAATTGACTTTTCGATGCTTCATGTCCTTGCTCGAGTCTTTGCGGACTGCACTTGGCGTTGTCTTGCTTCGCAAAGAGAGTCGCAGCAGTGAGAAGCGAAGCCATCAACCAAGGCTTTGTTTTAGTGAGTAGATTCAGCATTTTTTGCTCTCCGTTTTAGGAATTTTTGTTTAGAAGTCGAGTCTGCCATTCAAAGTTAAGCCATGGACATACAGATTGCCATTTGGAGCAAAGCTCTTACCTGGTGAAGAATTTGGGTTCTCAAAATTGCGGAACATATTTTGATCCCAGAAAATTTGGAATCCATAGGTGGCAGTAAGATCGACGTGCCAGTTATCGTTATCGAAATAAGATCCCCAGCCGAAGCCCATTTCCAGATCGGCGTGCGTTCTCAAATAATCCACTGTTTGCGATGTAGAAGCATTTTCAGTAATAGGAGATAGGACGCCGCTGTTTAGGCTGAAAATTTGATCATTTTTTTGCGTTTCATAACGAGTATATAATACATCCGCCGACCCGTTTCCGATGAGGCGCACTCCATAGCCTAGGAGCCAGTTCGACGCAAAGCCCGCGCGTGGTCCTAAGCCCCAAGACACCGATGAATCGTGAAATTCGCCCTGGAAGAATCCGAATGTGCTCTGATAAGTTGTGCTTCCGGTATAAGTCGTATTGAGGCCTTGTCGGATCCAAGCAGCTCTTGCGCCAAAGAAGGGACGCATTGTGATTTTAGTGCCGGAATAGTAGCTTCTTCCCAAGGAAATATCGAAGAAATCCATCTTCAAGCCCCAGGATTGATCCGCATTTTGGAAAAAATCCGCATTTTCGAATTCGCCTTGGATTGGATAGAGATACTGCCCGATTGGCTCCGAAGGATTGGCACTTTTGGAATTCAGCGGCGGGACTCCTGAACCGACTGATCCATGGAACCAGGTATATTCGGCGAATCCATCCCAGCCGTCCCAGCCGAGGTTTCCGCCGATGCCGAATTTGAAGCCCGGGCGATAGGTAAAATTAGGGTTGGTGACGGAGATATCGTTTTTGTAGTTTGTAGCAAACGGAGTATCTACAGAGCCTGCGATTCCTTCTGGGTTATTTTGTGAAATTAGCCCGATTTCGATGTTTTCTTGTTGGGCTTGCCAGAAGATATAGCTTGCGGTTACGTATAGATCCCACGAATCGTGTACTTCGATGTTCGCCGGGGCGTTGTAGCCTGCCATGAGTTGGGCTTGAGACAGTTCATGACCTTGTTCGAAGCTTTTCGGCGGACGGCACTTGGCGTTGTTCGGTTGAGCAAAGATAGAAACAGTGACAAGAAGCGAAACCGCCATCCAGATCTTTGTTTGATTGAGTAGATTCAGCATTTTTTGCTCTCCATTTGCTTTGAAAATCTGTGAATAGCAACCCATCGTTTGACTTATCAACAGGTTTATGAGGGGAATGGTAATCTTCATTTAAGAAATAAATCAAGAAAAAGCTTTGCGGGGCTTATATCGGGAGTGATTCAAAAATTGGGATTGGACAAGGAGGCTCTCTCAATTTAAGCCAGGTTTACCGACGTTGAAGCTACTCAATCTGAAAAGTTGGGCGATGTAGGCTCCGACATAGCACAAAACTGATTTTTCAATCACGAGTGGTGTAGAAGGGCTGAAAAAACTTCAGCCCCAGTAAGTAGATTCTCTAGAAATCTAGATTCGCACTGATCGTCATCCCATGGACATAGAGATTTCCGTTGGGAGCAAAACTTTTTGCTTGCATATTGGCACTTTCAAAATTGCGGAACATATTCTGATCCCAGAATACCTGAAATCCATAAGTTGCTGCAAAGTCGACATGCCATTTGTTGTTATCGAAATAAGTGCCCCAGCCAAATCCGAGGTCAAATTCTGCATGAGTTCGTAGATAATCGATCTCTTGAGAAATACTAGTATTTGTAGCGATCGGATCCCCGCCGCTACCATAATTCGAGGGAGTTGCTTGGTTCGCGAGCTGTTCATTCGATCGCAATGAATATCGGGTATACAGAATGTCAGCCGATCCGTTGCCGATCAGGCGAGTTCCGTAACCTAGTAGCCAGTTGGATTCGAATCCAGCGCGAGGCCCAACTCCCCAAGATACCGAAGTGTTGTGCAGGACCGCAGTATCGTATCCTTCTGCGTTCCCGGATAAGTAGTCCGTGCTTCCAACCATCACTGTGTCGAGATGTTGGCGAATCCAAGTTCCTCTGGCTCCGAAGTAAGGACGAAGCGTTAGTTTAGTTCCCCAGTAATAGCTACGGGCTAAGGAAACATCCAGAAAGTCCATTTTCAATCCCCACGACTGGTTTGCGTTTTGGAAGAACACGTAGCTAAAACCGGGATCTTGGAGCGCGGGAGCCGCTCCTTGAATAGGAATCAGGTATTCCCCATTGGGAGGGAGTAAGATTGCAGTATTTCTTGGAAGTGGCTTGACACTCGTTTCAATCGTACTGTGAAACCAAGTGTATTCGGTATAAACGTCCCAATTGTCGTAGTCGAGGTTCGCTCCGATTCCCGCTTTAAATCCAGGGCGGTAGGTGAAGTGTGGGTTGATGACATTCATTTTGTTGGGATAAGAAGTGTCAAAAGGAGAATCTCCGACAATGATCCCCTCAGGATCGTTGTGCGAAATCAAGCCGATTTCGAGGTTCTCTTCACTAGCCTGCCAATAGAGGAATCTTCCAGTTCCATAGAGATTCCAAGAGCTTTTGACGTCGATCCGAGCGGGAGCACTATAGATCGGCATCATTTGGGATTTCGACATTTCATGCCCTTGCTCAGAGGTGGCTGACGCGCAGTTTTTCATTGTATTAAGTTGGGCAAAAGTGGCTGTTGCAGCGAATATCGATGCAATAAGCCAGGTCTGTGTTTTGGTCAATAGATTCAACATGTTCTCTCCGTAAAACTTAAGCAGTTCATGAGGAGAATGCTAAACTTAACTTGAAAAATAAAGCAAGAGAAATGGAGTATAGGTCTCGTCTGATTCTTTTCAAATCTCGGTGATCTATGTTTTGAAGACGTCCTCTAGTGGAAAAGAAAACGGGCCAGAAAAATTCTGGCCCGTGAAGAAAGATCAGAGATGGGTTGTTTAGAAATCGAATCTGGCAGTCATCGTCAAGCCATGCACGAAGAGGTCTCCGTTGGGAGCGATGCTCGTTCCTGGTGATCCGAAATTCACAAAATTACGAAACATGTTTTGATTCCAGAATACTTGGTATCCATAGGTCGCTGACAAATCGAAATGATAATCGTTATGGTAGAAATACATTCCCCAGCCGAGGCCCATTTCTAAGTCGAGGTGGGTTCTCAAGTAATCGATCTCTTGCGAGACGGAGTAGTTAGCTCCGATTGGATTATTCACGTAATCGGTACTATTGTCCGTTGCTTGCTGTTCTACGTGTAAGCTATATCGGGTGTATAAAACATCTGCAGATCCGTTGCCAATGAATCGAAGCCCTTGGCCTATCATCCAATTCGATTCGAAGCCGAAGCGGGGACCTACTCCCCAGGAAGCGTAGAAGTTCGTTGCGGTAGCATTAAAATAACCATTGTCCGACGAGTTAGCGTCAGTATAGCTAGTGCTGCCGTTATAACTGGTCGTTAAATTTTGCCGAACCCAGGCGCCTCTTGCTCCAAGAAATGGACGAACGGTTAGTTTAGTTCCTAAATAGTAGGCGCGGCCCAAGGAAATATCCAAGAAGTCCATTTTCAAAGTCCAAGATTGATTCGCATCTTGGAAAAAGTATCCAGATTCAGAACCAGTGCCAGGATTCCCTTGAATGGGGTACAAATATTGTCCATTCGGGTGGCTAGCACCAGCTCCTTGTGTAGAGGGGATAAGGGGTTTGACGCCGGTTTTGATCGTTCCGTGGAATTGAGTATATTCAGCAAAGGCATCCCATCCATCCCAATTTAATTTAGCGCCAAAGCCGAGTTTAAAACCTGGGCGATAGGTAAAATTTGGCGATGTAATGGACATGTTATTTACATAATGGGTTGTAAATGGATTATCTGGAGTCCCGGTAATTTTACCTTCTGGATCATTTTCTGAAATCAACCCGATTTCCATGTTTTCTTGGCTTGCTTGCCAGTAGATGAAACTTCCAGTTGCATAAAGATCCCAAGAATTTCTCACATCGATGAGAGCGGGAGCTCCATAGGCCGGCATTCCTTGAGATTCCGACATTTCATGTCCGCGCTCCGGGGTGGCCGGCACGCAAGTTTTAGCAAAAGCGGCAGTTGTGACAAGGATCGACGCAACGAGCCAAGTCTGTATTTTGGTCGATAGGTTTAACATTACTCTCTCCATAAAAATTAAAAACTAGCGAGGTGCATTCGCTAGCTGTTCTGAAAAAGCATGCTAAACCTAACTTGGAAAATAAAGCAACAGAAATGGAGGCTTGTGCTATACACAAATGAACTCAAAAGTTGGTTGTTGGCGGCGTCAGCTTGGCGGCAAATTTTGAGTCCTCACTCGCACCTTGCCTTGTCTCCCGGCAATGGTCGCATCCTCTGGAAACAAAAATTTGCGTCGCTTCCTTGCCAAAATCCCAACTTTTGAGTTCATTTGTGTATATTTCCGCTTTGCCGAGAGAAAATTTTAGAGCTGCGTGTGATCGATCCAATGAATGTAAAGGCCGATCTTCGGTTCAAGTAGATTCATTTTATCTGGTTCGAGGACGAGGATCCACGGAACGTGGCTAGTAGACTCTTCTTCGTCTTCGTCGAAAAGCTCATCTTCGATGTTCTCGATCGGTCCCTCGATCGCTCCAAAGTAGGTTTGTGGAAAGAGGAAGTGATGATTTTTTTGCAGCATTCGATTCCTTGTCGCTCTCTTCTCACATAGTTAAGAAGAGCTCAGGAATCAACAGGTTTTTCTAACTGTCAAAGCATAAAAGAAAAAAGGCCGGAAAAATTCCGGCCCTTTGGGAAAAGATCCATTGATCGATTGTTTAGAAATCGAATTTGGCGGTCATCGTCAAGCCATGGACGTAGAGATTGCCGTTTGGAGCAAAACTCTTGGCTTGCATAGCGTTGTCGACGAAATTGCGGAACATATTTTGATCCCAGAATACTTGGAATCCATACGTTGCCGAGAGATCCACATGCCAATTGTTGTTATCTAAGTACATAGCCCAGCCAAATCCCATCTCTAGATCGAGGTGTGTTCTCAAATAATCGATCTCTTGAGACACTGCAGAGTTTGTCGTGATCGGATTTGTTCCGGGGGTAACAGTATTGTAATTATAAACTTGTTGATCGGAATGTGTGTGGTATCGAGTATACAAAATATCTCCGGATCCATTGCCGATGAATCGAAAACCATGGCCAACTAACCAATTCGATTCGAATCCAGCGCGAGGTCCTATTCCCCAAGATGAGGAGTAGTCAGATTCTCGGGAATTATGAAATCCATTTGTTGAAACATATTTTGTGCTGCCGTTATAGGAAGTAGTTAGATTTTGTCGAATCCAAGCTGTTCTAGTTCCAAAAAAAGGACGAACGGTTAATTTCGTTCCTGAGTAGTAGCCGCGAGCTAAGGAAAGATCTAAGAAGTCCATCTTGAGATCCCAAGATTGGTTGGCATTTTGGAAAAACTGAGTTGCCAAACTTGCAGGAGTTCCTTGAATGGGGTATAGATACTGACCATTTGGAGGAGCTATAGTTGCTGTGTCGGAACGAAGCGGCGACACACCCGTTTCGATGGTTCCATGGAACCAAGTATACTCGGCGTAGGCATCCCAATTATCCCACTCAAAAGTCATTCCAACGCCAATTTTAAAACCGGGGCGATAGGTAAAATGAGGCTGCGTAACTATCATGTTATTTACATAAGTAGTGGTAAATGGCGAGTCCCCTCCTCCCACTATTTTCCCTTCGGGATCATTCTGTGAAATCAGTCCGATTTCCATGTTCTCTTGTCTTGCTTGCCAATAGATGAAGCTGCCAGTTGCGTAGAAATCCCAAGCACTGTCATTTAGTTTAATGCAGGCGGGCGCATTGTAGGCGCAAGACATTTGGCCTTTCGACACCTCGTGTCCTTGATCGTACGTAGGACTTTCGTTTTGCGCTTGGGTGAACGCGGGTGTAGCTGCGAGGAGCAAAACCGCGATCCAAGACTTGCTGAATTGATAGAACATAATTTTCCTCAAGTTTGTTTGCTTCCTCGCGAGCATGCCTTTGCTTCAAGGCTCTCATAGAGGTAGTCTTTTCTTCACAAATAGAGATATTCAGCTAGATAAGTCAATAGTTTTTTTAGATAGTCGAAAAATAAATCTTACAAATGAACCTATCCGCACAATGTGGAGCAAAAAATCTGCGAGATCTTTCGAGTGCTTTTCGCGCCTCTGCCCTCGTAAATATTTCTAATATTTATTTTGACCATTCGCTCGCAAAAATCATCTCGAAATCTCTCTTTCATCTTTTTTACTCGACATTGCGGCCAGGGCTAGCGCATCAAAAATGAATGTTTGTTGAGCCTGTACCTCCCTCCAC
>CAZFWE010000004.1:0-21883 GCA_964522685.1 uncultured bacterium
TGGCCTACGAGGGCTGGGATCGCGACGAGAAGACCTAAAACAGTGGTAGCAAGGGCCATGGAAAGGCCGGAAAGCATGGAGGCGTTACTCGCTTGCAGGCCTCCCTGCAATTGGGAAAAGGAGAGCAAAATCCCCCAAACGGTACCCAAGAGTCCTAAAAAGGGAGCTAAAGTCACGATCATGGAAAGGATAAAGATGTGCTTGTCGAGCTTTTTCCAAGTAGCGGACATAGCGGGGCCAACTTGGGATTCGATCAGTTCTAAGTCGGAGTTCGAGAGGTTTGAGCTCTGATTGTTACGGCTCATGAGCTGAAGCGTCTGTTGCTTGACGGCCCGATAGATTTCAAACAATGGATTCGGGATCTCTCCGATCCTGCTCAGGATCGGGCGATTCCATTGGAGATTGAGAGGATAGTTTTTCTTTTAGCCAAATTAATCGAAAAAATGAGAGGAGAGCTTTCGGACTCCCCAGAATTGCCAGCTTTTATAAAGGATAATCACCCAAGAGAGGGCTGAGAGGACGAAAAGTCCCCAAAAGATTCCCTTGCCGAACCAGTCTGATTGAAAATAAGCGGAAAGAAAGAGGTTGCCTGCTGCGAGCATATTTTCGTATTCTAACTGAAATCTAAAATTCAAGGTAGTGAATGTCGATTACGACGGTGATTTCCTATTGCACGAATGATTTTCGTTTTTTGGGAAAATGTATCGAAGAAGCATCTTTCTTTTCCCACCAAATCATCGTTCCCGTCTGCGACCACTTTTTTAATGGGACTGCTGAGAATCGCGATCTTCTGCACGCAGGCTACGCAAAATATCCTCATGTGCAATTTCTTGAATTTCCTTATTCGCACGAGTTTCTCTATCCAACCTACATTCACCTCTCGCCCCAAGATAAAAAGTGGGCAGCCCATTGGAATTCCCTGGCGCGGCTTCTTGGCTTTTATGCAGCGGTTTCTGATTGGATCTTGTTTCTCGATACCGATGAGATCGTCGAGGGGAATCGATTCCGTAAGGCGTTCGAGTCTGGAGCATTCGATAATTACGACGCAATCCGCCTCGCCTGCTACTACTATGCGCTGAAGCCCTATTCTCGAGCGACGAAAGTGCAAGATCTTTCTCTCTTTGTGCGGAAAAAAAGTTTAAAACCTAATTTTTTCTATCAACAGGATGAGCGATATGGAATGTACTGGCGGGTTGTTGGGGAAAAAGAAACGGGGCTTAGAGGGGCTGATCGAAAACCTCTCATTCACCATTATAGCTGGGTAAGACCAGAAGCGGAATGTCTTCAGAAAGTCAACTCTTGGGGGCATCGGCTCGACAGGAACTGGCAGGAAATCGTCCAAGAGCTGTCTGAAGGCAAGGGATTGAGTACACTTTTTGGTGAAGAGATAGAGTTTGAAGAAGTTCCGGAAATTTATTTCGATCCTTTGGCTGTAGAGATTCCCGTCGGACCCGTTCAGACCCATTTTCCCAATGTACAAAGACAGACGAATAGGGATTTTCTGCGCCTAGAGCTGGAGTGGGAAAGCCTGTTGTAAAGCAATGAAATTTTTTGACTCTCATGCCCATTTGACTTCCCCTGAAGTGCTGCCGCATCTATCCGCTATGTTAGAAAGAGCGGAAGAAGCCGGTGTCGATCGGATTGTCAACATTTGCACATGCAGTGCGACGTTAGAGGCTGGGTTGCGCTTACAACTGACCAATGCCGGTGCCACTACGCCGCACGATGTGGAAAAAGATGGCGAAGCTGATTTTCCCGTTTTTGAACGGGCAGCAAGAGATGGCTTGCTCGCTGCGATTGGTGAAACGGGACTCGATTACCACTATTTGCGCTCGGATCGAAAAGTGCAGCAGAAATTTCTCGTTCGCTATTTACATTTGGCTGCGGAAACTGGCTTGCCGGTTATTTTTCATTGTCGAGAAGCATTCGAGGATCTGTTTGCGATCGCAGATCTGGAATATCCTAGAACAGCGAAGGCGATCCTCCATTGTTTTACGGGAACGAAAGAAGAGGCGGAACAAGTTTTTGAAAGGGGCTGGCATCTATCGCTGAGCGGGATCGTCACTTTTAAGAAGAGTGAAAGCCTTCGTGAGATTGCCATTTCAGCGCCAATCAATCAGCTTTTGATCGAGACGGACACTCCTTTTCTCGCGCCGCAAGGCAAGCGTGGAACGCAAAATGAACCGGCGTTCATTGTGGAAACGGCCGCTTGTATCGCATTGGCAAGAGGCGTTTCTCTCGAATCAATCGCAGAAGAGACACGGGAAAACGGGAATCGACTTTTTCACTTGTCAAATTGATCTGCTTGTATTAAAAAATTGAGTATGCAGCCAATTTCTCCCGCGCAAATCTCTTCTACATTTATCTGGCGGAGAGTCCACTCTCTGATGGGCTTTTGGTTAGTGCTTTATTTGATTCTCCACTTGATCACCAATTCTCAAGCGGCGCTATGGCTAGGCAATGACGGGAATGGATTTGTCCGGATGGTTAATGGCCTCGAGTCGCTGCCCTATTTGCACGTGGTTGAAATCGTTTTGATCGGGGGGCCGCTTGCGATTCATCTTGTTTGGGGAGTCCGCCGCGCTCTCACAGCTCGTAGCAGTTCTCTTCCCTCCAATGGCTCAAAACCATCGCTGAGCTATGAGAGAAACTTCGCATATACTTTGCAAAGATTGAGTTCTTGGATATTGCTCTTCGGGATCATTGGACATGTAGTTCAAATGCGATTTCTTGGCATGCCGAAACAAGCCAAGCTTGAAGGGGAAGAGCTGTCGATGGTCAAGCTGAATTTCGATGAAAGATTGTACTTGCTCAGCTCTTGTTTGGGAGTAGAGCTATATGATTCCAAGCAGATCGATGCAATGGAAATATGCTCTCAAAATTCAGATAGAGCTTCTTCTGAGTTCTATGATCCTGAAACTGTGGCGGGGTTTAATGAAGCACAAAACTTCAGAAAGAGAAAGGAATGGAAAGAAACGCTTGATTCTTTTTCTTTACAGCCAAATCAAGTTGTGGCTGTAGCGGATAGTCCGGGGAAATCAATCCTTTTGATGGTGCGCGAGACATTCAAATCCCCGGTATATGCAGTGCTGTATACTATTTTCCTCTTGGCTGCCGCTTTCCATGCCTTTAACGGTTTTTGGACATTTTTGATCACATGGGGAGTTATTCTTTCATATCGATCGCAAAAAGCGATGATTCCCGTTTGCATGATCGGAGCCGTGGTATTGGTCTTTTTGGGGCTGGCGGCGATCTGGGGAAGTTACTGGTTGAACTAGGATTTGAATGTCGAATCAAGAAGTGATCGTTGTGGGCGGCGGACTGGCCGGACTGTCTGCGGCCATGAAGTTGGCTGAAAAAAATTGCCGGGTCAAATTGGTTTCATTGACGAAGGTGAGAAGGTCCCATTCTGTTTGTGCGCAAGGCGGGATCAATATCGCCGTCAATTTGAAAGGAGAAGAAGATTCTCCAATCATCCACGCTTACGATACGATTAAAGGAGGCGATTTTCTCGCCAATCAGCCACCGGTTCTTGAAATGTGTTTGGCCGGTCCCTCTATCTTGCGGATGCTGGATCGGATCGGGTGTCCATTCAACCGGACGATGGAAGGGAATATCGATTTTCGTAGATTCGGAGGAACTCTTTATCATCGGACGGCTTTTTGCGGTGCGTCGACTGGTCAGCAGCTCCTCTATTCTCTCGATGAGCAGGTGCGGAGGTACGAAGCGCTTGGGCAAGTCGAAAAATTTGAAAATCATGAATTTTTGCGGCTAATCCTCGATGAAGAGGGGGTCGCCCGCGGAATCGTCATGCAAGACTTGTACAATCTGGAGCTATCGGTTTTAAAAGCAGATGCGGTCGTCATTGCGACGGGAGGCCTTGGGGTCATCTATAAAAAATCGACCATGTCTACTTTCTGCACGGGAGCAGCAAATGGTCGCCTGTATATGCAGGGAATGAAGTACGCGAATGGCGAATTCATTCAAATCCACCCGACGGCAATTCCCGGCAGCGATAAAATGCGCCTGATTTCCGAGTCTTTGCGCGGAGAGGGTGGTCGTGTTTGGGTGTATGGCGACTCTTCGAAGAAAATCGAGTTCCCGGATGGAACAGCGCAGACTTGCGGAAAGTCTGGCGAGCCATGGTATTTCCTCGAGGAGATGTATCCTGCGTTTGGCAATCTGGTTCCCCGCGATATTGGAGCTCGAGAGGTATTGCGCGTTTGCGAAAAGGGTCTTGGTATTGGAGGACAATCTCAGGTCTATTTAGACGTTTCCCACTTGTCTTCGGAAATCCAAAAGAAAATGGAGTCGGTTCTCGAGATCTATCAAAAATTCACCGGAGAAGATCCGCGTAAAGTGCCGATGAAGATCTTTCCGGCTGTCCATTATTCAATGGGCGGTGCTTGGGCAGATTGGCCAGCAGCCGATGATCCCGATCGTTGGACGCGTTTCCGTCATATGACGAATCTAAAAGGCTGTTTTTCCGCTGGCGAATGCGATTATCTCTATCATGGCGCAAACCGGCTGGGAGCAAATTCTCTTCTCTCTTGCATTTACAGCGGTCTTGTCACTGGCGAGGAAGTTCCTCGCTATATCTCCTCGCTCTCAAAAAGCCATTCCAATATTCGAAGCGATGTGTTTCGAGAAGCTTTGGAAACGGAGGAAAAACGGCGCCAAGAACTCATGAATCGCAAAGGGCCTGAAAATGTGCATAAACTCCATGATGAGCTCTCCGATTGGATGGTCAGATACGTCACCGTAAAGAGAGATAACCCCGATCTGGAAAAAACGATTGCAAAACTTAAAGGACTTCGGGAGCGCTATCAAAAGATCACTCTCAGTGACAAGGGGCATTTGCTCAACCAAACCTATGTTTTTGCCAATCAATTTGGCCCGATGCTCGAGCTCGCTTTAATCATCGCAAAAGGAGCTCTCTTGAGAAATGAGTTCAGAGGCGCTCATTTCAAGCCTGAATTTCCGCAAAGAGATGACAAATGCTGGCTCAAGACGACGATTGCAAGGTACGATGCGAATGAAGATGAGCCTGTGATTTCTTATGAGCCTATTGACATGCGCCATCTCGATCCGATAAAGAGAGATTATACACATGCAAAGAAAGTAAAGCCTACTTTGAAAAACATCCCAGCCAATATCCGGTTGCCGTTATGAAAGAGCAGCGGTTTATCGTAAAAGTTTTGCGCGGCACCTCCCAAAACCAATATTGGGAAGAATTCGAGCAACCTCTTTATCTTGGAGCAAATATCATTTCTGTCTTGATGGATATTCAGAAAAACCCGATTAGTCGCCAAGGAGTGAAAACGACTCCCGTAGCTTGGGAACAGGGGTGCCTTGAAGAAGTTTGCGGTTCTTGCTCCATGTTGATCAATGGAAAACCTCGTCAGGCTTGCACAGCGTTGATTGCTAAACTGATTGCAGAGCATGGATCGACGATTACGTTGGCTCCTTTTACGAAATTTCCCCTCATTCGCGATCTCGTTGTCGATCGCACATCGATGTTCGAAGCTCTGAAAAAGGTAAAGGCGTGGGTGTCTGTCGATGGGAGCTGGGACAATCAGGAAAACGGTCCCAAAATTGCCCCTGAAGTACAAGAAGCTCTCTATGTATTATCAACCTGTATGGTCTGCGGGTGTTGCAGCGAAAGCTGTCCGCAGGTCAATGACAAATCGCCGTATATGGGGCCTGCCGCGATGTCTCAAGCTCGCCTTTTCAATGCAAACCCGACGGGTGCTCTTCAGAAATCGGAGCGGCTTCGCGCGGCTCTTACGGATGAGGGAATTGCCGGCTGTGGAAATGCTCAAAATTGCGCTCGCGTTTGCCCAAAACAGATTCCTCTCACCGAATCTTTAGCGCTCATTGGCCGCGAGGCTAGCAAGCAGGCTATCCGCGACGCGATGGGCCTTCCCGATGCAAGGCCGTGATTAAAAATCATAATTACTTTGCATAAATTCGCGATTAAGAGACAATAGTTCCTCTCTGCTGTTAGGGATACCCTGGATATTAGAAGCCCTTCAACTACATTCTTGGTTTTAGGGGATCACGACGCCAGGCTTAAAGGCTCTCATGCCTTCCCTGGGAAGCGGTCCCACGTGTACAAACACGGTTGACCGAGCCGGTATCAGGCCCCTTTCGGCGGAGCTTTCTTATTCCGTATTACTTGTAGATCCATTGCACAGATTTGCGGTGCTCTAAGCACAGGATATCTTCTGCTTTTGCATCTACAAGCTCAAAATGCTTTTCTAATTCGGTTTTAAGTTTTTGGATGAGTGTTTCCTTGGATGAGGCAAAACGTTTAAGTTTGCATAGGAAATCGCTGTGTTTCCTGTTTTCTCGATAGCGCGGCCGTTTGACGGGAAGCAAGAGATAATCCATATTTTTTTCTTGATAGTCCCAGAGAAATGAAGTGTGATGTAGCCACCGATCTTTTTGGATGTACTGGGCATTACCGCCACATTTTTTCTGGTCGATGGCATAATCGTTTTCAATGAGGTGGAAGCTCGGGATCCGGAAGCTATTGGAATAGAGTTCACCGCTCCAGCGTAAGATCGGTTCGGGGAATGCGTGGATGTGGAGTACATCGTCTTTGGAAAAGATAAACGTGAAAAAAAGGGTGTCTTCATCGACGACGACGGTGCCACCGCCACTGAAGCGCCGGATGACAGGAATTTTATCTTCCTTGACTTTTTCAAGGTCGAGAAGGGTTTCCATTTTACCGGAGATACCCATAACGATCGCGCGGGGAGATCCTCGATTGACAATGCAAATATTGAGATTTGAGCCGCGAAGCAACGCCTCTTCTATTTGGAGTTGTTCAAAGATAGGAGCAAAGCCGAGATCGAGTAAATGAAGCTTAGTTAGAATAATTGATCTCCGCAATTTCTTCGACGGGTAGAATGGTATATTTCGATCCCTGTTGAGAGAGATTTTTTACAAAGAGAAGAGTTCCACCTGAGGCGGCCATCAACTCGGTCACATTCGCATATATAGCTCCGCTTGTGGTACGAAGTGCGATTTTTAAGGTGGGTTTATCTTTTTTCAACACATCGTACGCTTGGACCATATCAGCTGTTCGGCGCGTATGATCGATGGGGAAAATAGCTTTGGGGAGAGGTATGCTCGGGGTTTCTTCCGCTTGAAGGGAAATGGCGGCAAAGCAAATAAAAATCCAATGTTTCATCTAATTATTCCTTTTTTTCAAGAGCGAGAATGGTGTTTGTGATGGCGTCAGCCTGTTTTAGGGTTTTGATGGTTGAATCGATGATTTCGTTGAAAGATTTTTCACTATTTGGCAATTCAGATAGGGCAAAGGTCGCAGTGATGTGAAGAGGCCCTTTTTCGGTCTGAAAGGGATGTTGTTGGATTTTTTCCCGGAGTTTAGCTGCTGTTTTTTCTCCCTGTTCTAGGTTTTGCGAGAGCAGTAGAATTAATTGCCCGTCGTTTATGGGAATCACGAGGTCTTTTTCAGTGATATTTTCACTCAGGAGCTTTGAAAAAAGCAGGAAGATTTCTTCCTCAGGAAGCTTTTTGAAATGGTCAATCCGAACGATGATGATGGTCACGGCGAGTTTATGTTCTCTTGCGTTAGCGAAGAGACGGAGAGCTTGTGTCTGCAGGAAGAATTTATTCTTCAAATGCTCGCTAGAGAGATCGGCTTTTGCGGAGGGGATATGGCCGGAGAGTCCAGCGACTTTATTTCGCACTTCTGCCGCTTTGAGTCCGCTTGCAATGCGAGTTTCGAGCTCTTTTTCATCGAGTAGTTCGGAGAGGAAATCGGAGACGCCGGCATCCAAGGCGGATTCGCGGTAGTTTTTTTTCAGCCGCCCTGTGATGAGAAAAATCGGCGTCAGAAGATTGATTTGCCTCAATTGCCGGCAAAGTTCGAGCGCATTGCATTCTTCAAAAGTGGAGTCGATGATAATGAAGTCAAGAGCTGTGTTTTGAACGATTTCGAGGCTCCTATCTTTTTTTTGAGCACTGATGATGTAGAATTGCTTTTCGAGATGCTTTTTGAGCCAATAGCGGACCGGAGGGTTATCGGAAATGAGGAGAAGAGTCGGAAGCTGAAATAGATCCATAGGGACTATCTAAAAATAAGTTAAACTATTTTCACGGCCATTATAACGGCCCATTTATCAGACGGCAACGCCTCGGTTATATTGCCTGAACATTGATCTCGACGTTACCGCAGACATCTGGACCATTCTAAGAACCGTGCAACGGTTCACTTTATTCTTAGACAGCCCCATCCCTACTCAAAGTAGTTCTTTTTTCCTTTGCAGTGCAATCATCAAAATGGAGATGTCGGAAGGAGCGATGCCTGAGATTCGAGACGCCGCGCCTAAGTTTTCTGGCGTGAAGCGGCCAAATTTCTCCTTGGCTTCCGCTCGGAGGGAAGGGAGTGCCTGGTAATCAAAGCCTTTGGGAATGCGAATCCGGTCGAGATGTTGGAGTTTTTCAACTTCTTTTTGTTGGCGTTCGATGTAGCCGGCATATTTCAGCGTCAGCTCGATTTGCATATTCAGATCCGAACCATAATCGGCGACTAGATCGGGATATTCTCTTTTCGCTCTTTGATAGTCCCAATCGGGCCGACAAATGAGAGCAGCAACGCTGGTGGTTTTGCCCTCGATGTTTTTGAAGATTTTCGCTAAGCGAGCTGTCTCTTTTTCGATCGTCGCTTGTTTTTCGAGAACACGATCCTTTTGCGTTTTGGAGATCATGCCGAGCTCAAAGGCAAGCGGCCGAAGGCGCAGGTCGGCATTGTCCTGTCGAAGGAGCAGGCGGTGTTCCGCGCGGCTTGTGAACATGCGGTAGGGTTCTGTAAGTTCAAAGCGGATGAGATCGTCGATCATAACGCCGATGTAGCTATCGGATCGGCGCATAACGAAGGAAGGCTTGCCGAGAACTTTGCAAGCGGCATTGATGCCGGCGATGATTCCCTGTCCGGCGGCTTCTTCGTAGCCAGTGGTGCCGTTGACTTGCCCTCCGAGATAGAGCCCTGCGACGAGTTTTGTTTCGAGGGTGGGATAAAGCTGATCGCTTTTAACGTAGTCGTATTCGATGGCGTAAGCGGCGCGCATAATTTCCGCTTTTTCAAGGCCGATGATGCTATGGATCAGCTTAAGCTGGACGTCAAACGGGAGAGAGGTGGAAATGCCATTCACATAAACTTCTTCCGTAGTCAGCCCTTCTGGCTCCAGGAAAATTTGGTGCCTTTCCTTATCGGCGAAGCGGACGATTTTATCTTCGATGGAGGGGCAATAGCGCGGACCAATTCCGCTGATAATGCCTGCATACAGAGGAGATTGATGGAGGTTGTTTTGAATGAGGCGCTTGGTCTCTTCAGTAGTATAGGTGATATGGCACGGGATTTGGGTCATTCGCGGCTCTGGCTCGTCGTAGGAGAATCGAACGTTGTCATCGCCGAGCTGCTCTTCGCATTTAGAAAAATCGATGCTGCGCCGGTTGATCCGGGGTGGCGTGCCGGTTTTCAACCTGCCGAGCTGGAATCCAAGGCTTTCAAGACAAGGCGATAGTCCCATGGCCGCTTTATCGCCGCCTCTGCCGCCGGAAAAATTGGTCATTCCGATGTGAATGAGACCGCGCATAAACGTCCCCGAAGAAAGGATGACGGTCTTAGCCGGGTAGACGATCCCTTCTTGCGTGGCAAGGCCAACGCAGCGGCCATTTTCCACAACGAGGGATTCGCTCGTCCCTTGCTTGATGTCTAAATTGGGGGTTTGCTCGAGTCTATGCTTCATTTCGAGGGCATAGGCCGCCTTGTCAGCTTGTGAGCGCGGAGAGCGAACAGCGGGGCCTTTCGACGCATTCAACAGGCGGAATTGAATGCTGCACCGATCTGCGATCTTCCCCATAAGCCCGCCCAAGGCGTCGATCTCCCGCACGATGTGGCCTTTAGCCGTCCCCCCGACAGAGGGATTGCAGCTCATTTTCCCGATGGTATCGAGATTCATCGTCAATAAAAGGGTCTTGCACCCCATTCGGGCTGCAGCATGGGCCGCTTCGCAGCCAGCATGACCAGCTCCGACCACGACCACATCGTAGGTTTCAGGATAGTTCCACATAATTATTTGAAAATAGCCCCTTTGAACGAGGGGCTTATGATGCGTTATTTCTTCTTATGGCGGTCGCGGCGACGGCGTTTTTTACGCTTGTGCTTCGCGATCTTCGCGCGGCGTTTTTTCTTTACAGATGCCATACTCTCCTTAACTTCAAAAAAACATTACAATTCCTCTATAGAGGATAAAGGAAACCTCCGAATAAGTAAAGGGTTATACCAATCCCAGTAAATAATGCCTAATCTGCTCAAAGCAAAGATCCTTATCTTCCTGTTGTGAGGGGGTGAAATTTTTTCCCGTGTTGATTTTTTCGCACCGAGAATAGCCTTTTACTCTTCTGGAGAAGAGGCGGAGAACGCCTCTTTATTGCTTTTTGTCCCATCGCCTTGAAACTGGATGGGGCTGTAGTTGGAGAACTGGCCAAACTCTTTTCGGAAGGTAAGAATCACATCGCCGATACCGCCATGGCGATTTTTAGCGATGACGAGTTCGGCTAAGCCTGGTTTATCGTGCTTGTCGTAATAATCACGTCGGAAAAGGAACATCACGACATCTGAGTCCTGCTCGAGACTTCCGCTTTCCCTCAAGTCGCTCATCATGGGGCGGTGGCCTTGTCGTTCCTCAACTTTTCGAGAGAGCTGCGCAGCGCAGAGGATGGGAATATTTAGTTCTCGTGCAAGGGTCTTAAGCATCCGGGAGATTTCAGAAATTTCGATTTGTCGGTTTTCTTGAGAGCGCGTATTTCCCGATCCAGAGAGAAGCTGAAGGTAGTCGATCGCGAGAAACCCGATGTTATAAGACTCTTTCATCCGGCGGGCGCGCGCTCTGAGATCGGTGATTTTAAGGCCCGGCTGGTCGTCGATGATCATGACATGCTTGTTCATGTGATTCGAGGCGGCCACAACGCGCTGGTATTCGCTCCCATTGAGAGACCCGGTTTGAATTTTCTGTGATTCAATTTCTGCCTGGGAGCAGATCATCCGGGTTAAAATCTGATCCGCGCTCATTTCTCGAGAAAAAATTCCGACCGGAATTTTATTGCGAAAGCAGATGTTTTCGTCAATCGACGTGATTAAGGCCGACTTTCCCATAGCAGGTCTCGCGCCAAGAAGGATGAGATTCGAGTTCATGAAGCCGTTGAGCATTTTGTCAAGGTCCGTTAAATGTGTCGGAACGCCTGTAATGCCCGGCTCGTCAGGGCCTTTTTCCTGATAGTGCTGCTGCCGCAGTTGGAGTTCTTTAAGAAACGGCATTTTCGATTCAGCTTTGACGCCTGAAATGAGGTCCTTGATCGAAACTCCGAGAGAATTTTGCGAAGATTGAGAAATTTGGTAGAAATGGGATTGCGCTTCGTCGAGTGCAGCGCCGACATCAGCCGGCCCTTCAAGAGAGGTTCGTTCGATTTGCTGCGCGGCGTGGATCATGCGCCGCAAGATCGATTTTTCTTTGACGAGATCTACGTATTCTTCGATGTAAGCAGAAGTACCGGCGTATTGGGCTAGGAGCGTTAAATAGCTGATCCCACCGACAGCTTCGAGTTTGCCCGCGCGTTTGAGCTCTTCTCCGATAATGTGGATGTCCGCAGGTTTATCGGCGCGATAGGCCGATTTCAGAGTGGAGAAAACCGTTTGGTGTTCTTGGTAATAGAAATCCATTTCGTCGAGAGTGTCTGCCCCGACATTCAACGCGTTGATGCTTGTGAGCATACAGCCCAAGACCATCATTTCTGATTCTTTTGAATTAGGTGGTACGCGTGTTTTTGCTTCTGCCATGATTGAATTCCTATTCGTCGATCTTAGCAGAATTGCAAGAAAAACGGAAAATCAAACCTGGGACTGTTGGATCTGAAAGTCTTGCACGATTTTTAGTTTTTCTGCGATTGCTTCTAGATTCATAATTTTAAGATTCGGAAAGAGAGAGAGGAGTTCACCTTCGGGGCCGTTTCGCGCACTGCATTGCGCTTCACTTTAACCCCTTTCCTCTCTGCATTCGGAAAGAGAGGGATTTGAACCCTCGGTACCCCTTAACGGAGTACGCGTCCTTAGCAGGGACGTGCCTTCGGCCGCTCAGCCATCTTTCCACAAATGAATGGAAGAGAAATTCTATTCGATTTCTCCCTTTTGAGCAAGAGATGCTTAAAAGGAGTGAATGTAAAATAGCTTTACATGCATCTGTTTTACTGCTAAGACAGCAAAACAGCCTGTTTTTGACGAAACATGTTGGAAAACAGTCGATATTTGGCTGTATTTACTGGTATAGCGGTAAAATATGGATGAGTTGTCTAGAAACTGGAAAAGTCAAAATGCTATGAATTTATCACATATCTTGAAGAATATGAAGGACCATCAAAAAGCGGTATTTAAAAGTCCTGGAAGAGCGCGTCAAAAGAATTTTTTCTAATCGCCTTTGCATAAAAAAGAACTTTTAGATAAAAAGGCTATTGGAATAGCCTAGAGCCTAAGACCCGTCGTTATGAGAAGTGCTACACTACTTTTTCTCTGCCTCATCCTAGGCTTAGGAGCCTATGTTTCCTGGGTCTATTTTCCAAATTTCCGCACAAAAATCGAAGACTATATGAGTGCTGGAACGTTCCAGACGTTGGAAGTCCGCTATTCGGCCGAAGTGATCATGGATGCCCACCGGAAAGAACTTTTAAAGGACGGGGACCATGTTTATCTGTCGCCAAAACTGAAGTTCGTGCCTTATCTTCTCATGGAAGTGAAGTACAACCGGACGCAGGATAAAACAGGCGAAGGAGTCATCCTCTGGGGCCTCGTCGACGGCGAGATGGTCATTAATACGAGCACTTGGGAAAAAACGCATGGGTTTACCGACTGCATCGCCTCCAATGCGACAAGGCAGGAATTCAAGATTATCAATGCTCTGGCTTCAAAAGGTGGCGTATGGGACCGTGAAGGGTTGTCAAGGTTCCTCAACATTGAAAACCACATTTTAGATAGCTGGATCGATAGTTGCCGCAATAAAAGCTTGATCGTTCAGAGCGGAAATAGCTATCGGCTTCATTTGCAGAATCCTAAGCTGCAAGTGATTCCGGAGACAAGACTCGAGCAGTGGCTTGTGACAAAAGCGACGAAAAAAGCGGTTCGAGTGAAAAAGCGATATCGATCTTCCCAAATCGAGTATATCGCAAGAGCCGCTTTCGGCAATGATTTTGCGATTCGAAAAACCACCGAGGTCTTCCTCCCTGTGTATAGCATCACGGTCCAAAATCCCGATGGCTCTCAAATGACTTCTTATTGGAACGCCCTTAACGGGAAGAGAATCTCTCAGCCATTCGCGATCGATTGATTAGAAAAAGGAAAAAATTTCGCTGAGTGGTTACCAGTCAATAGAAGGCACAAGATTTTCCCAGTTACCACTTTGAATGCACTCTTGACGAGCTTTTTCTGTGAGATACACTCTTCCAGTGCCTTCTCTGTGGTAGATGTGATTCGTATCGACAACGTCTTTGTTTACATTTCCTGTCTTTTCATATTCCTTAATGATGAATTGTCCAAGATGACCTGAGAAATCTTTTACTTTCACACGGTCTGTATTATATTCCTGTCCAAATAGCATTCGTGCATTTTTATCTGCAGTGAAAAGTACTTTGAAGCCGTTCAAGGCAATGTAGTCAATGGGCTTCAACATTACAGGATGTTGAGGACGAGGTGGCTGAGGCTCCCGTTCTGTAATCACCGAGACGATATTTTTTGCTGTTAAATCTGTAATGACAGTACCATCTCGGAAATATTTGGTTTGGGCTTGATAAAGCCTGCCGTCCGAGAAACATTTGTCTCGAGACTGCTTTTGATAAAGTCTATCATAAGAGGGGTAAAAACAAGAGAATGTGGTCAAAAACCAGTGGACGATTGTCTCAAAGCAGCCAAGCGCTACGTTGTTTACTTTTTTATCGATGATCGCTTCTAAATACGAGAGTTGTCTTGGAGGATCAAGCGGTGTTCCTTCTACATGGTTTAATTGAGTTGGATTTATCATGATTATAATCTCCCATTTTTTCGAACTATTAAGGCCGGTATTAGATTAGCTTTTCTTTAACCTCAGTGGACCTCAAATGACTTCTTATTGGAATGCCCTCAATGGGAAGAGGATTTCTCAGCCGTTCACGATCGAGTGATTAGAGAACAGGCGGGCTAAACCCTGCCCAGTCGTTGTTTTGAAGACACTGGTTGATAGCTTCCTCTGTGAGATATACATTTCCGGTATCTTGCCTATAGAAGAGTCGATGCGTGTTGACGATGTCTTCTTTTACATTCCCTGTCCTTTGATATTCTGTGATGATGATGAATGTAGGATCAGCTGGGTCATTTTTTACTACTATATGGTCTGTATTATAGTCGTTTTTCCCCAATAATCTTGGCCCGTTTGGAATGAAAAGCACTTTGTGGTTATTCAAGGCGATATAGTCAGTGTTAAAATTTACTGCTAAATCGGGGCGTTCTGTAATTATCGAGACGATTTTTCCCGCTGTTAAATCTTTAATGATAGTCCCATCCGAGAAATGTTTAACAATAGAAAGCTGCTCTTTATAAAGCCTATCATAGGCAGGGTAGAAACAAGAGAATGTGGTTAAAACCCAGTGGACGATTGTCTCAAAGCAGCTAAGTGCTACGTTGTTTACTTTTTTGTCGATGATCGCTTCTAAATACGATAACGGTTTCGGTGGATCAAGAGGCGTTCCTTGTACAGGAATCAATTGAATTTGATTTTCCATGATCGTAAAACTCCCTATTTTTTGCGCTACATTGTAATAGGGAGTATTGATTTAAGGCCATCTAAAAACTAATCTTTCATAGAAAGTAAGAATTCCGCATTGCTGCCTGTCTTTTTAAGGCGAGCGGTGAGGAGATTCATCGCATCGACCGGAGTGAGGTCGGCGATCCCTTGGCGGAGCAAGTAAATTTTTTCTAGCTCAGTTGGGTGGTAGAGTAGCTCTTCTTTACGGGTGCCCGACTTGACGAGGTCGATGGCAGGCCAAATGCGTCGATCGGCAAGGCGTCGGTCGAGCGTAAGCTCCATGTTGCCAGTCCCCTTGAACTCTTCAAAGATAACCTCGTCCATGCGAGAGCCGGTATCGATGAGGGCAGTGGCGATGATGGTCAGGGACCCGCCTTGCTCCACATTGCGCGCTGCACCGAAGAAGCGTTTCGGTTTGTGGAGGGCGTTTGCATCGACGCCGCCGGTGAGGATTTTTCCAGAGTGGGGCTGGACGGTATTATATGCTCTGGCAAGACGCGTGATATTATCGAGAAGAATGACGACGTCGTATCCGCATTCGACAAGGCGACGCGCTTTTTCAATGGCCATTTCGGCGATGATGACGTGGCGCTCCGGCGGTTCGTCAAAAGTCGAGGCAATGACCTCTCCTTTCACGGTGCGGATCATGTCGGTAACTTCCTCAGGACGCTCGTCGATGAGGAGAACCATTAAGATGACTTCGGGATTGTTGGTTTCAATGGCGTTGGCGATGTTCTGAAGAAGTACGGTTTTGCCTGATTTTGGAGGAGCGACGATCAGGCCGCGCTGTCCTTTTCCAATCGGAGCCGCGAGATCGAGGACGCGAGTGCCGAGCCTTTCACGCGAGGTCTCCATGACAAGGCGCTTAGTCGGATAAAGGGGTGTGAGGTTTTCAAAGAGGACCCGGTCTCGGGTTTGCTCAAAGGTCTTGCCATTGATCCTGTCGACTTTGAGTAGCGCGAAGTATTTCTCTTTTTCTTTTGGCGAGCGGATCGTACCGTAAAGGGTATCTCCTTTGCGAAGGTCAAAGCGGCGGATCTGAGCGGGAGATACATAAATATCTTCCGCGGATGGGAGATAGTTGTAGAAAGGAGATCGGAGGAACCCGAATCCGTCGGGAAGAACTTCCAAAACGCCTTCGCCTACGAGGAGCTCGTTTGGGCGCTCGGAGAGGGTTTTGACGACTTCAAATACGACACCAGATTTTGTGAGAGGTGCGGTGTGCTTGAGGCCGATGCTACGGGCAAAGGCCTGGAGTTGGTCGATACTCATTCGCTGCAGGTCGGCGATTTTGGTGATGTGTTCTTGGCCGGTTTGTTGTTCGTTCGACGGCGAAGGTTCTATTTGAGATTCTTGATTCATGGATGAGATACTCCAGTTAGTGTGGAATTCAGCTGTTTAACTTGGGCTTCCAAGTCGTTCAGCGATTCGTTATTTTTGATGGTATAGTTGGCTTTGATGGTTTTTTGTGCGGGAGACCATTGACGGCTCATGCGTCGTTCATATTCATTTTCGCTCTTAAAGCGCTGCTTTGCGATTGGTTCGTCGGCGATCACAGCAATCGTCACATCAAAAAGTCTTTCTGCTCCAATTTCAAAGAGGAGCGGAATTTCTACAATAAACAAAGTATAGTTCCCTGCTCGGCTTGCGGATTCATAATCGCATTCAATGCGCCTTAGAATCTCCGGATGGAGGATTTGCTCTAACTCATGTAATTTTTTTGGATCTCGGAAGACCTTTTCCGCGACAAGCTGACGACTGATCTTTCCATCTTGGAGAATAGAGGTGCCTAGCATGCTAAGAATTTGTCGGCCGAGATCGGTATTGGGGTCAAGCAACTCGTGGGCAATCGCATCTGCGCTTACTACGTAAGCGCCCAACTTTTGAAAAAGTTGACAAACGGTCGATTTTCCGCTTGCCACCCCGCCTGTGATAGCAATTTTCTTCAACTTTAGCATTCGGCCCAATTTTTGCCAACTGCAAGATGTACTTCAATCGGAACATTGAGTTGTAAGACGTGTTCCATTTTTTCTTTTACGAGCTTTTCAAAGGAGGCTGTTTCTTCTTCAGGGATTTCAAAAATAAGTTCGTCGTGGATCTGGAGGATCATTTTGCCTTCTAAGTTTCGTTCGTCGAGACTTCGATCGATTTCGATCATGGCCATTTTGATGAGGTCTGCTGCGGTTCCTTGCAAGGGAGTATTGATGGCCAGCCTCTCGGCTCCAGCGCGAATAGCGGGGTTTTTGTTCTGGATTTCAGGGATTGGACGCTGTCTTCCGGTCAGCGTCTTGGCGACGCCGGTTTTGCGAACGAGTTCCTTGCAATGCTCTAAATATTCACAAATGCGCGGGTAGCGCTCAAAATAAGTCTTGA
The DNA here is from genome assembly GCA_964522685.1 of uncultured bacterium. Classification (GTDB taxonomy): domain Bacteria; phylum Chlamydiota; class Chlamydiia; order Chlamydiales; family SM23-39; genus CAITMJ01. The sequence continues at coordinate 17,232 of CAZFWE010000004.1, forward strand.
TAAAGGCCGAGGCTTCGTGCATCGAGATGCCGAGTTGGCGAGAGAGCCCAAAGGGCCCTTGCCCATATAATATACCAAAATTGACGGTCTTTGCTGCACCTCGCATTTTAGAAGTGACTTCTTTTTGCGGAATGTCGAAGACAATAGAAGCGGTGTGGGTGTGAATATCTTCACCGTGTTTGAAGGCTTTGAGGAGTTCGGGGTCTTCGCTGAAATGGGCGAGCAGGCGGAGTTCGATTTGGGAATAGTCTGCTCCAAGAAATTGCCAGTTCTGTTTTTGCGGTTTGAAGCAGCCGCGGATTGCAAGGCCTTCAGGGCTTCGGACGGGGATGTTTTGCAGATTGGGGTCTTGACAGGCAAGCCTTCCGGTAGCCGTTCCCGATTGGTTGAAGCTGCAGTGGATGCGGTGCGTATTCGGGTTGACGAAGTCGGGGAGGGATTCAGCATAGGTGGAGCGGAGTTTTTCGAGGGCGCGGTAGTTGAGAATCTCTTGGACGATAGGGCATTCGACGGCGAGCTCTTCCAATACATCTGCGCTGGTGGACATTTTGCGAAGAGGTTTCAGGTTGAGTTTTTCGAAAAGCACCTGGCTGAGTTGTTTGGGGGAGTTGAGGTTGAATTCTTCACCCACTTCGCGAAAGATGACTGTTTTGATTTTGTGGAGTTCGGTGTTTAGGCTGAATCCGACTTCTTTGATTTTTTCGACATCCAAATAAATTCCGGTTCGCTCCATCTTCGCTAAAATGGGAAGAAGGGGGAGTTCGATGTCGTAGAATAGTTTTTCCAGTTTTTTTTCTTTGAGTTCTTCTTCGAAATGCTCTTTAAGGCGGCAGGTGTAATCGGCGTCTTCACAGCAATAGTCTTTTACTTGTTCGATCGGCGCTTCAAAAAGCGTTTGTTGATTTTTCCCTTTCCCAATGAGTTCTTCGATAGGGGTTTTGACTTTTTTGAAAACTTCGAGGGTTAATTCGTCGAGATTATGACGTCGACTTTGGGGGGTCAAGAGATAAGATGCGAGGAGAGTGTCGAAGGAGATTCTTAGAAGATCGATTCCCAGATTTTTCAGGATATGGAGGTCGTATTTGATGTTTTGCCCGTAAAAGGAGCAGTCGGTCGAATCGAAAAAAGCGCCGAGAGCCTCCTCTACTTTTTCCCGCCCTAATTGTCCATTGCAAGGGACGTACCACGCCTCGCCTGGTTCGTAGGAAAATCCGATGCCGACGAGTTTGGCCAGAAGGGGGTGCGCGCCGTCAGTTTCGGTATCGATGCAGACCTCTTTTTGTCCATTTAATCGCAAAAAGAGCTCCCGCAGTTCTTTTTCCGAGTCGACGAGAAGGTAGTGGCGCTTATCCGTATGTCGCTTTCCTTTGACTTCAGGAGGCTTAATTTCTCCGAGCTCTCGAAGAAGAGTATTGAATTTCATCCCGTGGAAAAATTCGATCAGTTTTTCGCGGCTGGGGGATTTTAAGCGGTAAAACTCTTCTTTTTTGGGGATGTCGAGGTTTATATCGAGAGTCGCAAGAGCTCTACTCATGAGGGCGATTTCTTTTTGCGTTCGGAGCGTTTCTTGTTTTTTTTCTCCTTTGACTTTCTCCGGATTCTTAAGGATCTCATCGAGGTTGCCGAATTCTTGGAGAAGAGAGGCCGCGGTTTTGGGCCCGAATCCTTCCAATCCGGGGATATTGTCGGAGCTGTCGCCCATGATTGCGAGAAGATCTAGCATTTGATCGGGGCGGACCCCATAGATCTCTTCGACTTTTTTTGCATTGATGACGAGATTGTCTTTGTGCGCGTGTAAGAGGAAAATATGGTCATTGACGAGTTGCATCAGGTCTTTATCGCTGGAAGCGAGATAGACTTTTGCCCCTTGTTTTTCGGCCCAAACGGCGACCGCAGCCATCGCGTCGTCTGCCTCTACGCCTTCGACGCAAAGAGTAGGGATCCCCGCGAATGCGCAATATTGATATGCCCAGTCGAATTGGGGGAAAAGATCTTCAGGAGCCCCTTCTCTGTGCGACTTGTATTCGGCGTAAATGGCCTGGCGCGATTTTTTATTTTCGGGGGCGTCAAATACACAAACGACATGATCTGGTGAAAAATCGCGCAAGATTTTTTGGACGGAGCGAATAAAGCCAAAAAGGGCACTCGTCGATTGCCCTTGGTTGTTGGTCATCGGTCCGATCGCATAATACGACCGGAATAAAAAATTTACCGCATCGATGATGTAGATTGTATCCATTATTTAGTTTGAGAAACTCCTGGATCATAGAGATATGCGATTCGACCTTTGATGAAAGAGAGATCGCTTTCTCCAAAATTGAAGTGATGCTCGATTTTTCCTGTGAGGAGCGTCGCTGCATTGCTTGAAATTTGGCTCAAAAAGTTGAATCTCGGTATCAATTGGACGACTTGATAGGGATGGCTTGGGTCGATATTGGCCGCGGCCATGAGATCGCTAAGGGCGGTTTTATACTCCGCATTGGCAATATCGATGTATCCGCGTTGCTCAGCGCCGGGTCCGTCAAAAACGTTTGCGCCATATTGGCTGATTAGAAGTTCCTTATTCATCCGCGGGTGAGTCGCCGCGACGACATCGACGAAGCGGTGATAAGAAGCAGCCATAAGCGCCCGGAGCGCCGCGTCCTCATCGGGTTTCCAAGGGTGGAAAGGAGACATCATGTCTTTGTCAAGTCCTTGCGTGATTGTCTGGGAAGTGACGCCGATTTTATTGAGTCCCTCAACGACATTAAAAAAAGGCCCCATGATTACGCCGACTGATCCAATGATGCTTTCAGGGCTGGCGTACATTTTGTCCGCCGCGCAGCTGACATACATTCCTCCGGAGGCGCATAAGCCCTCGACATACCCGTAGATAGGAATTTTATATTTTTCTTTGACGGCCTTCAGCAACCGGTAGATATTGTTGGAGTCTTCGGCAATTCCGCCCGGCGTGTTGAAGTAGAGTAGAATGGCCTTCACTCGGTTTCTTAAAAATCCGCGGTTGGAATCGACGAGAATATTTTGAATGGTTTCAGTATTGAGTTTCAGTGGGTCGCCGATAACGCCGCTGATGTTGATTTGGAGCACGATGGGTGAGTTATAGGGCTGCACCACTAACTCGTCGTTCAAATCGGGAAGAATCTCGACTTGCGTTTTTTCTTCCGGTTCGTAGGGAGATGAAAAAAGGGTATAAACGACGCTTATGACAAAGAGCGCTAAGAAAATGGCGATCACGGCAAAGAACGCCTTGCAAAAACTTCTGATCATCGAAACGAAGATTGACTCGTGACTAATTTCCATGGAAAAGAACCATCCTGAAGGTTAAAATTGTAATATACAATAAGAACATATTACTAGGATAGGTTCAAGGCGCAAAAGATGGAAAACAGTACTAACCAATCTTTATATCAATGGCTCTTCGTTGATCATTCTTGGGTGATCGAGATTTCTGTAGCTCTTCTTCTTCTTCTTTTCTTGAATGTAGTCTTGAAGAGGTTTCTAGGCCGATCAAAGCAGATGGAGCATCTTAAAGAAAACGACTGGCGTTATCACCTCGAATATGCGGCTGTAATCCCTGCGAGAGTTCTTTTGTGGCTATTGCTCGGAACTTTTTTATTGGATTTAGGCGCGCGCGAATTGAACTTTTGTGGTTTGTCCTATTATGTAGGAGCGCTCAGAAATGCGGGAATCATCGCCTGTCTCGCTTGGTTTTTGCTTCGTTGGAAAAAGGTATTTCGCCATCTAGTTTTGACCCGGTCCGAACAGGAAAAAAGGCAATTGGCCCTAGATCCATTTACCTGGGAAATCATCGGACGGCTATTCACAATTATGGTTCTTTTTTTTGCGGGCCTCATCATCATGCAACTTTTTGGGCTCAATGTGGTCCCTCTCGTCACGTTCGGCGGCATCGGCGCGGCGATTCTCGGTATCGCGGGCAAGGATGCCATCAGCAATTTTTTCGGGGGATTGATGATCTACTTATCTCGCCCTTTCATGGTGAATGATCTGATCGAACTTCCACAGAGAAAATTGATCGGTTTTATCGAAGAGATCGGCTGGTATTTCACCTCCATTCGGGATTTGGAAAAAAGGCCTTTATATATTCCGAATTCGGTCTTTTCAACAGAACTTGTAGTCAATCTATCGCGCATCACCCACAGGCGCATTGAGGAATTCATTGCAATTCGCTACGACGATCTTAAAGTATTGCCTAAAATCATCGAAGAGGTTCGCGCGCTCTTCGAACATAATGTCTCTATTGATCCTCACCAATCGATCCATGTGTTCTTGAAGAATTTGGGAGAGTTCTCTGTTCAAATCGAAATCAGGGCGTATGTCCTTTCCACGAGATATGAAGACTTCATGGAAGTGCGTCAAGCGGTGTTAATGGAAATTTGCAAGATCATCGAGACGAATGGCGCTGTCATCCCATATCCAACGACGCAAGTGTTGCTGAAATCATAAAATTTTTTGTTTTTTTTGCGGACCCCGTATAGTAGATCTCTTTCGAAACTCCATTTACTTGCCAAAAATCTTCAATTTTTTCAAGCAAAGTGAGTTTCGAAAGAGGTCTATTATAGCTTTTGAACTCAATCCGTTTGGAAGGTGCTTCAAATAAGACATTATTTACTGAGATTTGTATTAACCCATCA
>CAZFWE010000005.1:0-18934 GCA_964522685.1 uncultured bacterium
GAGGCCAAAATAATCCAAAAACTCGATGAAATATTTTTTATCGAACACCCTCTAATAACTTATAGAATGAAACTGTGCCACAAACTGTTTCGACGCTGGGCTGTTATAGTAGCTGATAAAATACCGTTATGAGTCAAGGAAAAGATGTGTATAACAGTATTTTCTTGCGAGACTATCCCGGGGAAAAGGTCTCTAAGTTGTAAAAAAAATGATTTGGCATTGTGATTTTTGAAGTGCTTTGCTATACTAAACTCACTATTTTGCAAGGAATTTTTTATGTCTAAAGTTTGCACTCTCACTGGTAAAAAACCTGGCTTCGGCCGTAGCTACACACTTCGCGGGATCGCGAAGAAGAAAAAAGGGATCGGTTTGAAAATCACCGGCAAAACCAACCGCCGCTTTCTTCCAAACCTCAAGAAAAAACGCCTCTGGGATCCTGAAAACGGACAATTCATTACAATCCGCCTTTCCACCGCCGCGCTCCGAACCATCGACAAGAATGGGCTCTCCGCTGTAATGCGTAAGGCCGCAAAACGCTGCTGTAAATAAAGTTATTTTGGAACGTGTTGCGCTTCTCGTAATCCCACTCCTTATAGGGGTGGAAGAACCTCCCCCTTTTGGGAAAGAGTTCTTCAATTGCTTTCATCTGATTTCTTATGTTTGCAAAAAAAGCAGCACCGTTCACCCGAGCCCTCCCGCCGACTGAAATCGTAAAACCCAGGCGTAGAGTATTTTCCACGGTTTGGCTTTTTCTCGTCTTCTGCGGATGCGTATGGCTGATCATCGAATCAGTCTCCCCCAATCAGCCCAAATCGACAGATCCCCCTAAATTCTACTCCAACCAACTACAGCAAGATCTCCGGCTAACCCTCGTCGATGCGATCCGCAAAGCCCATCAATCAATCCATCTCGTCATGTTCGGCTTGAGCGATACAGCTATTCTGAATGCGCTCTCCCGCAAGACCATCCCCACTACTGTCTATTACGATTCCAGTGGTTCCCCAAACCTATGGAGCACTCTTCCCAACGCGGAACTCCACCCCGTCCGCGGCTATGGCCTCATGCATCAGAAAATTTTGATCTGCGACCGCGATACAATCTTCATCGGCTCGGCCAATATGACCAGCGCTTCATTAGCCATGCATGACAACCTCGTCATCGGGTTTAAAAGCCCAAAAGTCGCCCAATTTCTGATCGAAAAAACCCCCAACTCTTCCGGCTATCTTCGGGCAATGGTGGGAGGCCAAGATATCGAGATTTGGCTGCTCCCCGACGCTCGCGGCCATGCACTCCAGGATTTGCGCAAAAAGATCCGCTCTGCCCAAGAATCGCTCAAAATTGCCCTTTTTACATTCACTCATCCCGCTCTTGTCGATGAGGTAATCGCCGCGCAAAACAGGGGCGTCCAAGTCACTCTCCTCATCGACATGCACTCAGCCCTCGGCGCCAGTACAACAGCTGTCGATAAGATCAAAAGAGCAGGAATCCGAATTCTCATGAGCAGAGGGATCCAGCTCCTCCACCACAAATTCATCCTCATCGACGACGCTACCCTCGTCTCTGGCTCGGCCAATTGGACCAAAGCGGCCTTCTACAATAACAGCGACTGCATCCTCGTCATCCATCAGCTAAATGACGATCAAAAAAACTTTATGAACCGAATGTGGACTCGCCTGGAATCCGAAGGGCGACTGCTGAAGACCCCGCCCAAGAAAAAATATTGAAGTGGAAAGCTAGATTGATTATTACTATACTATTCGTCCATGGAGCATTATGAGTCTTTTATACATCGCTTTTTCCCTCTTTTTGCTGATGGACCCCATCGGAAATATCCCCCTTTACATCAGCTTTTTAAAAGGTGTCGAACCCAAGCGACAACGCTATGTGATCGTCCGAGAGATGAGCGTCGCTCTCATCGTGATCATCCTCTTCACATTCGTCGGCGACGCCCTGATGAACTTCCTTCACGTGCAGAACGACACGATCCAGATCGCCGGCGGGATCATCTTGTTCCTCATCTGCTTAAAAATGATCTTCCCCACTACCCGCGATCCCAACGAAACTCTCCCTCACGATCCGGAGCCCTTCATCGTGCCTTTGGCGATTCCGCTCGTTGCTGGCCCATCCGTATTGGCTGCAGTGATGATTTATACGCGCCAAGAAATGAACAACTGGATCATGACAGGAGCGATTCTGCTCGCTTGGGCCGCTTCGCTTGTCATTTTACTCCTTTCCTCGCTACTCAAGAGACTACTTGGCTGGCGCGGGATCTTGGCAATGGAAAGGCTCATGGGCCTTATCCTAACGCTAATCGCCGTGCAGATGTTCCTGAGTGGAATCAGTGCCTTCATGAAGGCAAATCAATAAAATTGCTTGTTTCCTATCTCGGCACGAACTATTTCGGCTGGCAGAAAACGAAATCAGGCCCCTCGATCCAGGAAGAAATAGAAGTAGCCTGCAGCCGAATCTTGCAGGAAAAGGTCTTCTGCGAAGCGGCGAGCCGCACCGACCGCGGTGTGCACGCGAAAGGCCAAATCGTCCAGTTCTACACCGCAAAAAAAATCCTACTAGAACGATTGCGAAGAGGACTTAACGCCGTCTTGCCTCCCGATATCCGAGTGCTCGAAACGGAATATGTGGAATTTCATCCAACCTTGGACGCTCTTAGCAAAACCTACCACTACGACCTCTGCCTTGGCGTGGTGCAAGATCCCTTCTACCGGCATCTTTCGTGGCACTATCCCTACCCAATCGACGAGCTGGCGATGCGGCAGACAATCGATAAACTGATCGGCACTCGCGATTTTACTGCTTTTACAACGGAAAGAAAAAAAAATCCCATCTGCACTCTTTCCAATATCGAACTGATTCCTCTTGGAAAACAGCGCCTCCGAATCGCCCTCAGCGGCGATCGGTTCCTCTACAAAATGGCCCGGACAATTGCGGGCACTCTTGCGAATATCGGCTCCGGTAAACTTGCCCCCCTGGGTGAAATTGCCGACAGAACAAAAGCAGGGGTCACGGCGCCTTCACACGGCCTGACTCTTTACAAGGTTTATTACTAAACGGCAGCCTGGTATACTAATCTCTATGATTGAGCGAAACGATCCTTGCTGGTGCGGCAGTGGCAAAAAGTGGAAAAAATGCCATTATCCCAAACTCCCTCAGGGAGGTTTGAACACAAACGCGCTATTCTATTTAAAAGAATTCAATATCCTTTTGAAAAACTCGGAACAGATCGAAGGAATCCGGCGCGCTTGCAAAGTCACCTCCGATATTCTGAATGCTCTTTGCAAAGCTGCAAAATCAGGTGTCACAACCCTCGAACTCGACCAACTTTCTCGAAAATTGCATAAAGAGGCAGGTGCGATCCCCGCTCCCCTCGGCTACGGCAATCCCCCTTACCCAAAGACGATCTGCACCTCGCTCAATGAAGTGATCTGCCATGGCATTCCCGATACCCGCCCACTGCAAGAAGGGGACATCTGCAACATCGACGTCTCCAGTATCGTGGAAGGTTATTTCGGCGATACCAGCAGGATGGTGACGATCGGCGAGATCACTCCTGAAAAAGAGCTCGTCGTCGATGTGGCCTATGAGTCTCTTTACCGCGCGATCGCCGTATGCAAACCGGGAGCGCCGATGAACGCAATTGGCAAAGCAATCGAAGACTATGCTAGATCCCGAGGCTGCTCAGTTGTCAACCAGTTCGTCGGTCATGGCGTCGGCATCGCCTTCCATGAATCGCCAGAAGTCGCTCATCATTATAACAACAACCTGATCCCCATGGCGCCAGGGATGACCTTCACTATCGAACCCATGATCAATGCCGGGCTCCGAGAAGGGGTGCTCGATCCGATCGATGGATGGACTGTGCGTACTAAAGACGGAAAGGCTTCGGCTCAATGGGAACACACCATCCTAATCACCGAATCGGGGGCTGAAATCCTAACGTACTTCTAGAATTTAAAATAGGGTTGCTTGCTCATTTGAAAAGAGCAGCGATTTCTTCCTTTTTTTTTTTACGCTTAGAAGAGAATCATCCCGCTGCATCAGATGGGATACAAGATCTTGAAGGTCTTGATTTTCTTGCTGAAGGATTGAGTTTTCTTCTTCCATTTCGTCGATTTCTAAATAAACTTCTTTACTCATCGGATTGGACTCCAGATCTTTTTCTTGGAGTTTCTGCTTGATCGTCTGCAGCTCGGTATCAGCGTGGAAAAGCTGGGCGCGAGTCTGGTGAAGAATCTCATTTTTCTCTTCAAATTGCGCCTTAAGCTGCCGGTAGAGAAGGTCTACTTGACGGTATTGCTCCAACCGCGTTTGATGGACGTGAAGCTGTGCCATGAGGATTTCTTTATCTTCGGTGGGGAAAGCCGGTTTTTGCCGCAATCGCTCTATCTCTTCATGCAGTTCATTGCGCTCTACTTGCGCATCTTCCAGAGCACGGTCATCATTCACTTTTTGAATAGACGCTTGTTGAACTTGATCTTCCATTATCCGGACCGATTCGACAAGCAAATCGCGCTCTGCTCGCATGGATTCCAGAGAGTTTTCAGCATTCACCTTTTCCAGAGAAATTTTTTCGGTCTGCTCGGCCATCTCAAAGAACTTCACTTCAAATTCCCGAGCCTTCTGATTTTCTTTCGCATGAAGACGAACCAGCGTTTCATGAATAAGGTGCATCTCGGCTTCACAGACGCGCGATTCATTGAGTTCGTCAAAAAGCTGCTTGTTTTGCTGAACAAGCACACTGTCGTTTCCGAGGCGGTTTAATTCGGTTTGCAAAGAGTCGATCTCTTCTAAAAGCTGGCCTTCTCTCCGGTCAAAGGTTCTCGCTTGCGCGACCGCTTCTTCTTTTTCCTGAATCGATTTAGCGGCGGTTTTCCGAAGCACGTCATTGAGCACTTGGAGAGTAAAAACCTGACTTTCCAATTCTTCGAGCTGGAGACGTAAATTCGCTAGTTTTTCAAGCGCGGCAGCAGATTCTTTGACCGCCAATTCCTTCTGTTGGCGTAAATCATCCTCGAGAAAAAGGATGGTCTTTTCATTTCTTTCGAGTTCGCTTTGCTTGGCAAACGCCCATTTGGAATTTCCTTCAAAGACGAGGGCCGAGATAAAAAGAGCGATCCCGATAGAACCTTCGAGACCGGCTTGCCAAGCGTGATTTTCCGGAAATAGCACATGCTTAGCACCAGCGGAAAAAGCGAGTAGGAGAAGCGCTGCGACGCATCCGCGGATTTTCCACTTCGCCGTTAAAAACAAACCAAAAATGGCTACGAACAAAAGATCGTAATTGAAAGCAGATGGCACTTTGAGAGCCAAGGCAATTGCTAATAGAAGGAAAAAAGGCCCAACGATGGACCCAACCGGCGAAGTTTCCTCTTCAAATTCGAAGAATGCGGTTAGTTTATTCATAGGTTTTCGATCGCTCTCGCTACAGTGAAAAATCCGAGGTCGAACCGGCGAAAATCGAAATGTTCGTTAGGCGCATGGATCTGGTCGGTGGGAAGTCCATATCCCATGCCGACGACATCGGCTCCCAGTTTTGCAGAAAGCGCAGCGACAACTGGGATGGAGCCTCCTGAAAGGCTTCTGCGACAAGCTTTTCCCGTTACCTCTTCCGATGCTACGGCGACGGCCTGAGCCAATTTGGAGAAAGGATTGCCGCGATAAGCGCTCTCTCCAGAGAGGATCTTGACGTCGAGTTTCATTCCTTTAGGGACATGCTTTTCGAGAAAGGCGATCAACTGAGCTCCGATCTTTTTCGGATCTTGATTGGGGACTAAACGACAGGAAATCTTCGCGATCGCCTTTGCGGGAATCACCGTCTTAAAACCAGGCCCGAAATAACCGCCGCAAAGTCCATTGATCTCGAGAGTAGGCCGAAAAAGATTCGCCTCTTGGATCGATCGCCCTTTTTCTCCACCGAACAAATGGATGCCGAATTCTTTCGTGAAATAAGTTAGGTCCCCTTTCTGCGTAAAAGCATTCTTTTCTTCTTCAGTAGGCTCGGCGACATCCTCGTAGAAGCCCTCGACTTGAACGCGTCCTGTTTCATCGTAGAGCTTAGAAAGAAGTTCGACAAGTGCCCGATTGGGATTGTACGCGATCCCACCCAATAGTCCCGAATGGAGGTCTCCATTTGAACCCTCCAACGAAAGGTCCATCGAGATCAGACCGCGAGCTCCCAAATTAATCGCCGGCGTCGTCTCATCGTACGCATCAAAATCGACGACAAGAAGAGACTCCGCGGACAGTTTATCTTTGATTTTGGGAAGAATAGTAGTGAGTCCCACGCTAGCAGCCTCTTCTTCCCCCTCGATACAGAATTTGACATTAACGGACAATGGCCTTTTGAGTTCGATCAGAGCTCGAAGAGCGGCCATCGCATAAAAAATCTGTCCTTTATCATCGACCGCGCCTCGCGCGTACACCCGACCATCTCGTTCGGTGGGGGTGAAAGGATCGCTTTTCCAAAGGGCCAATGGATCGATCGGCTGCACGTCGTAATGACCGTAGATCAAGACTGTCGGATTCTTTTTTGCGATGATCTTTTCTCCATAAACGACCGGATGGTTGGGCGTCTCGATCAACTCCGTTTGGAAAGAGCTTTTCTGAAGATAGGCCTTCACCCATTCAGCGCAAGCGCGCGTGTCTTCTTTGTATTGCCGTTCTGTGCTGATCGAGCGGAAACGCAAAAACGCAAAATAATCCTCTCGAACTTCTTTCCGGTGTTTTTCCAGCCAGGCAGTCAGCTCTTTCATCGAAGTCTCTCTCTCAAGTTGAGGCCGATCATACTGACTCGTAAAAATTCGAACAAGAAGGAACCTCTATTTGAATCCATACCAGCAAAAGTTTTCAGCAGATTTTACTTTGGAGGGAGGAGTAATACCTATAGATTCTTAGATTCTTTATGCGAAAATTGTTCGTCAAAGACTTGACTTGCATTGTCGACAAGAAATGCAGCGAGAGTCTCGTCCCCTTGATAGCTCATCTCCACTTCCATCTTTCCTTCTTCCGTTGGCTCGCTGCAGGTGATGAGTACATAGCAAGCGTGCTTTTCCCCTAGTGTTTTTTTGATCCCATTTATGTCGTGATGAACGGCATTTTTGCCCATGAATCCCCGCGGTAGCACTAATTTTTTAAAAAATCGCTTTCAAATATCTGTAAAACATGATTTCTCAAATATTTCTTGAGATAAATCTCACAAATTTCATTTTCAGGCAATCAAATTCTCTTATGTTAGTCCAAAGTCCAGTTGAACCTATCTCAATAAAATTTTTCCTTTTTATTGAGTATAGGTTCTTGACAGCAACAAGACCGAAGAGGTTTAATAGATGTGATCAATTAAGGGTTTTTTATGGGCATTGCCAAACGAGTTATTTTATTCCTTCTTCTGAATTTTCTCGTTATTTTCATGATTTCGATCGTGATCAATCTTTTAGGGCTCAAGCCTTATCTGAACGCCTACGGCATCAACTACCAATCGCTATTGATCTTCTGTCTCATCTGGGGAATGGGAGGAGCTTTTATTTCTCTCGCTCTTTCCCGCGTCATAGCCAAGTGGATGATGGGCGTTAAAGTCATCGATCCAAACACGCGATCGGCTGACGAGGTAAAACTCGTCGAAACCGTGTATTCCCTCTGCCGCAACGCAGGGCTTTCCCACATGCCAGAAGTGGGCGTGTTCCGTTCTACTGAGCCAAATGCCTTTGCCACAGGCCCTACGCAGTCCCGTTCTCTCATCGCCGTTTCTACCGGACTTCTCGAGCGGATGAAAACAGAGGAAGTCAAAGGCGTATTGGGCCATGAAGTAAGCCACATCGCGAGTGGAGACATGGTCACTATGACGCTCCTTCAAGGCGTCGTCAACGCATTCGTCATGTTCTTAGCCCGCGTCTTCGCCTACATCCTATCCGGACTTGGCCGCAACCGCGAGAGCAGCTCGCGCGGGAGCCTCGGTTCGTTCATGATTTTCACCTGGGTTTTTGAGATTCTCTTCATGATCTTGGGCTCTCTTCTCATCTGTGCTTATTCTCGTTACCGCGAATTCCGCGCCGATGCGGGGGGGGCTAATCTAGCCGGCCGGGCGAATATGATTGGCGCTCTCCAAGCTCTTCGCGACTATCAACAGATCAAAGACCCTCGCGCTGACAACCCTACCATCGCCGCCTTCAAGATCTCTAATCCCGATGGCAAAAAGGGCTTGCTCCGCCTTTTCATGACCCACCCTCCTCTCGACGAAAGGATCCAGCGCCTCCAAGCAGGCTAAAGATTTTTTTATTCTTCTCGATTTGGCATCTTTATGTTTTTTCCAATACAAAGAGAAATGTGATAAAAAGAACTCATTGGGTATAATTTCCCCCATGAAAACTGTTGTTGTAGGCATGTCTGGGGGCGTAGATTCCTCGGTTTCTGCGTTTCTTTTGAAGGAGCAGGGATACCGAGTCATCGGCCTATTCATGAAGAATTGGGAAGAAGCTGACGAATGGGGCCAATGCAAGGCGTCGAAAGAATTTGAAGACGTCGTCAAAGTCTCTGATCAATTGGAGATCCCCTACTATAGCGTCAACTTCATCGAAGAATACAAAAATTCGGTCTTCACCCAGTTCTTAGCCGATATTAAAACAGGGCTGACGCCGAATCCCGATGTTCTTTGTAACCGAGAGATCAAGTTCAAGGTCTTTTTGCAGAAAGCAAAGGAGCTCGGCGCCGATTTTCTGGCCACGGGCCACTATTGCCGCACCGACGGGGAAGGGCACCTTTTAAAAGGGCTCGATCCAGAAAAAGACCAGAGCTACTTCCTTCACGCCATTACTGACAAAGCACTTTGCATGACGCTGTTCCCAATCGGCCATCTATCGAAAAAAGAAGTGCGCGAAATCGCAAGGGAAAATAGGCTTGCGACATCGGAGAAAAAAGACAGTACTGGGATTTGCTTCATCGGCAAGCGAGACTTCAAGCCGTTCCTCTCGCAATACATCGGCCTAAAGAGCGGCAACTTCGAAACGCTTTCAGGTCAAGTTGTCGGCCAGCATGACGGCACCGCTTTTTATACGATCGGCCAAAGAAAAGGAATGGGACTCGGCGGCGAAGGAGATGCGTGGTTTGTCGTCGGAAAAGATATCAAAAAGAACGTGGTTTTCGTCGAACGCGGCGCCGATCATCCAGCCCTTTTTTGCTCTACCCTTCTCGCCGATCAGCTGACTTGGATTAAGGAATCTCCCCAACTCCCTTTCCGAGGCCACGCTAAAATCCGATACCGGCAATCCGATCAAGCCTGTTCGATTCTCTCCATTGACAACGGGGTTGCAAAGATCGCATTTGACGAGCCGCAAAGAGCCGCGACTCCCGGACAATCAGTCGTTTTTTACCAAGGAGATTTTTGCTTGGGCGGCGGCATTATCCGGGAAACGGGAAAGTAAACTCATCAGCAGCTCCTTTTCCTTATTTTCCAAAAAGAAAATTTCTTCGGGGTGCATGATCTCCAAAATATGCTCCAAATTCTCTCTCTGAAGGATGATGAAATCCACCTCGCTGAACGATGAAAGTAAGTCGACGAACTCATCTCCAGGAGAAGTTTGAACGTAGACGACGAGCTCCGAATTTTCTCTTCGAGAAAGCTCTCGAATCGTCCGAAAAAGAGCGTTATTCATCTTCTGCCCTTGGTTCAGAACGAGTAGCGAATAGCGCTTGCCTTTAAGCACTTGGCGAAGAACATAGGTGTGGTTTTCATCGTAGATTTTCGTGGCCGCGTCCTGTTCCAAGAGCCTTCGTGCAATTTCCGGCAAACTCACCTGTGCGCATCCAAGCCTCTCGATGCAGATGCCCGCTGCGATATTGGCCAATTGCGCTGCGGCTGACATTTGGAGACCGCTGGCAATAGATAGACAAAGAGTTGCAAGCACCGTATCCCCCGCTCCCGTAACATCTTTGACTTCTTTGGAATGGACGGGAAAATCGCTCCGATTGCCGTTTTTCTCAAAGAGTGAAATCCCCGCTTCGGACCGAGTGATCAAAAGGAAATCGACGTTGGCAACGGCTAAAAGATTTTGTGCCACCTCATCCAAAGATGCGCTTGCTGGCAACTTGGCCGCGGCATAGGCTTCGGAAAGATTCGGTTTGATCATGGTAGCGCCGCGGTACTTCGAAAAATCGATCCCTTTGGGGTCGATGATAACTGGAACTTTTTTTCCATTCGCGAGATCGATGAGGCAGCGGAGCATATTAAGCGTTAAAAAACCCTTGCCATAATCGGAAACAGCAATCACTTGTACAAGCGGAATTGTTCTTTCAAGGAATGCCACAATCTCCTGTTCACAATCGGACAAGAGAGGCGAGAGCGTCTCGAAATCGACGCGAAGGAGTTGCTGGCTGTCTGAAATCAGCCGATTTTTCACAGGTGTTCTGTAATTCGGTTCTACGACGAGTCCCGATGTGTTTGCATTTTCCAGCTGCTTTTTGAGTTCTTCTCCAGCACTATCTGAGCCTATGCGACCAACCGCAAAGACATCTGCACCTAGCGTTATTAGGTTCAAAACAACGTTGCCCGCGCCGCCCGGCCTCGACTCCTGTTTAAGCACTTCCATGACAGAAACCGGCGCCTCTGGTGAAATGCGCTTCACCCGTCCGGTCGTGTAAGTGTCGAGCATGAAATCCCCGACGACGAGCGCCTTGAACGGCTGGATTGAACTAAAGCTTCGGGAGAGTTTTACCATCTAGCCTTTCTCATCAGATATTCCTGCACGTATTCTAATACCGCATCATCGATTGATGTAGTAGTCGCCAAGTCCGATGAAAAAAGTGTATTGAATTTGCGCATGTCCGCGCAAGTATAATTCTGGTATTGGCGTGAAAGGTCCGCCGGCATATCGATGTATTCGATCTTCGGAGTCTTCCCTAGCGCTTTAAAAAGAGCGTCCGCGAGTTGATTCCATGTCGTCACTTTTCCTTGCCCGATGTTGAAGAGACCTGCTGCATTCCGGTATTTGGGCATGAGAAAGTCGCAGCTCATTCGCACAGCATCTTTCACGTAAAGAAAATCGCGGCACTGCTCGCCATGACCATAATTTGGATTGTTCGACTTGAAAAGTTGGATCTTCCCTTCGCGGTCGGCTTTCTCACACATCTTCAACACCATCGACGCCATGCGTCCTTTGTGGTATTCATTGGGTCCAAAAATATTGAAATATTTCAAACCGACCACTTTGTCGAGCACATTTTCCCGCTTCATCCATAGATCTACGAGATGTTTGGAAAACCCGTACATGTTGAGCGGGCGAAAATCGAGAATTTTCCCTTCGAAATCAGTAAAACCGAGCGCTCCATCCCCGTAGGTAGCCGCAGAGGAAGCGTAAATAAATCGCTTGCCATGCGTCAAAGCCCATTCGGCGAGCTTTATCGTGTAGCGAAAATTATTTTCCATCAGATAATCGGCATTCGATTCAGTCGTATCGGAACAAGCGCCTAAGTGGATGATTGCATCGACCTCTGTTTCGCGCCCCTGCAACCATTCGAACAAGCAGCGTTTTGAAATCAGATCTATGAATTGTTTCCCGAGAAGATTTTTCCACTTTTCCGTCTGTTTGAGATCGTCGACGAGAAGAAGATCTGTGATGCCTTGGTCATTGAGATGGCGCACAGTGCATGAGCCGATCATGCCAGCGGCGCCCGTTATGATAATCATCGGTTGTTTCATTGTTGCTTCCCTTGAAAAGTAATAGACTTCCTTCGAAATTTGGAGTTAGAGACTGTTAAGTGTAGAGGATCAATACCAAGAATGCAATGGCCGCTGCAAAGAGCGGAATGGAAAAATGACTGCTTCACCGACATGGGGCTTTTCCGATTGAAAGGTGAAGAATGCGGTGCCGCTTCCCGTCATCGTAAAGCCGTCCCGTTTGATCAAAAAAAGACGGGGTTCTAGACGGAATGCAGCGGGTTCAAGATCATTGAATAGATTGCCAAGATTATGCAAAGCATGCCGAGGATCCCGCTGTTGTAGCTCGAAGACACGCGTCTCGTTATAGACTGCGGGAGTGGAAAGACCAAAAGGAGGTTTGACAATCCAGCCAGAAAGTGGTGCAGAAAGCGAGTAAGGCTCGAGTTTCTCGCCGCGACCCGTGCAGTAGGCTGTCCCGGAAGAAAAGAAAAAGGGGACATCCGAGCCGATTTGCGCCGCCATTTCGAGGAGCTGCAACGCCGTAGCTGGCCGACCATTCTGCTCGTTGAGCGCCCAGAGAGTTGTCGCTGCATTGCTGCTGCCTCCGCCGAGACCAGCTTGCATAGGGATCTTTTTTTCGAGGTGGATATGGCAAGACCTTCCTCCGAACTCCGCGCGAAATAAACACCTAGCCTTCCAGACAAGATTTTTTTCGTCGCAAGAAAGTTCTGGATCAGAAGAGGTCAATGCATCTTGATCGGAATCGCTGATAAAAAACTCATCGCATAGGTCGATCGCTTGATAAACAGAGGCAATTTCGTGGTAGCCATCTGCCCTTTTAGCAAGGACGCGGAAGAAAAGATTTAACTTTGCTGGCGATAAATATTTCATAAAAAAAGTCCCGCCAGGAAGACGGGACTTCGGTTATTCTTCAGGTGTTGATTCAGGCTCTGCTGCCGGAATTGGCTTCACGACATTTTCAAGCCCTGTAACATTGATTCCTTCAGGAATAATCATCAATTTAGTGACTATGCTTACGCCTTCTTTCAATTTAATCGAGATCTCTTTAAGACCAGTCTCTTTGATTGGTTTGGTGAGCATCACATTCTTGCGATCGACAGGAAGTCCCCTCTCTTGGAAAATCTGAGCGATATCGCTAGCCGATACAGAACCATACATGTGTCCCTCAGGATCGACTTTGACTCTGATCTCGAGAGAAACTGACTCAATTTGCTTAGCGAGTTCTTCCGATTCTTGTCGGTCAACGATCGCTTGCTTTGCGCGCTCAGAGCGAAGTCGCTCTTGTTTACGGAGCGTATTCGCAGATGCGATAACGGCCAATCCCTTCGGAAGAAGGAAATTGCGGATATAACCCGGCTTTGCAGTGACGACTTCCCCTTTTTTACCAAGAGCGTCGACATCTTCGAGAAGCAATAATTGCTGTTTCATTCAATACTCCCCTTACTCTTCAGCCACGAAAGGAAGCAGCGCCATGTGACGGGCTTGCTTGATCGCTTTTTTCAAGACTTTTTGATAATAGTGCGAAACCCCAGTAATACGTCGCGGCAGGATTTTGCCCCTTTCCGTGATGAATTGCTTCAAAGTCTCGATGTCTTTGTAGTCGATCCCATCGACTTTCGCAGTAACAAATGGACATGTTTTGCGCCGTTTTGCGAAAGGAGATTCAGGGGCTCCACTAGTAGAAGCATTCCCATTTCCACGGCCTTCCGCAGAAACAAAAGAAGAGGATTGTTTTTTAGGCATCATATTAACCCGCCGTCTTTAGAGGTTTGAAATCGAGGCTCTCCAAGACATTCTCGACGCGCAGCGTCATGAATCGGATGAGGTCTTCGTGAAGATGGTACTCTTTCCAGAGTTCATCGATCGCGCTCGTAGGCGCGTCAAAGTAGAGAACGTAGTAGTAACCTTCTCGCTTGTTGTCGATCGAGTAAGCGAGCTTACGACGGCCGAGCTCGTGGAGTTTACGGATTGATCCCCCTTTCTGGGTAATTCCGTCGACGATTTTATCAAAGGCTTTTTTGCGGGAGTCCTCGCTGAGCGTAGCGCTCAAGATGTACATCCCCTCGTAAAGCCCGTTTCTAGATTTTTTCATTTTCCATCCCAAGTGCATGGAGTCGATGAACTATTCAACTTTGGAACCTACCTATAGGTTCCTCTTGTTGGCGAAGTCCATCGCACGGGTTAATCCTTTTTCAATAAACAATGCCGCCACTTCGACGGCGCGCTCCAAGAGAGCGGGAACGAGTTTTTGTTCTTCCTCGGAAAATCGCCCGAGCACATAGCTCGAAAGATCTCCCTTAGCCCGGTCCTCTCCCAAAGAAGAAGCCTCTTTGAGATCCTCAGGAGCCCGAGGTTGGCCCATTAGTTGACCTGGTAGACCAACGCCAAGCTTAAGCCTTGGATACCGATTGGTCTCCAAAACTTCCTCGATACTCTTGAGGCCGTTATGGCCTCCAGGACCGCTATTGATCCTCAGCCTTGTTTGACCCATCGGGATCGCTACGTCATCGACGATAACGAGAAGACGGGGCAGATCAATGCTGTGGTAGCGCATTACAACCGCTACCGCTTCCCCGCTGAGATTCATGTACGTCAGCGGTTTTAGGATCAGGCAAGGTTCCCCTGCTACGTTGCCTTCAGCCAGGGCACCTTGCATTTTTAAGCTTTTCCGGAATTCGAGCCCGTATTTATGGGCTAAAAGATCCGCGGCGGCAAAGCCGATATTGTGCCGAGTCCCATCGTATTTTCTCCCAGGATTCCCAAGACCTACGATAAGATACTTCACGTCTTACGCTTTCTTCGCGATCACAACCGCTACTTCGTTCATCCGGCCCATCGGGCGTACGGAATCGGGAATCGCGATGTCCGAGAGGCGCTTCGATTGCGCAATGTTCAGGTCACGGATATCGAGTTCGAATTCCTTTGGAATGTGCTTCGGCAGGCAGCTCACTTTGAGCGTGCGGATGACTTGACGCATAAAACCACCGAGTTTCACTCCAACGCAATCGGCCAGTCCCAAAATGGTGATCGGCACGTTGACTGTCACTTCTCGATGAGGTTCCAAAAGCGCAAAGTCAATGTGTTGGATGGCATAGCTCGCTACGTGGTAGTGAATGTCTTTGATGATTGCTTTATGGATTTTTTTTCCATCATGCAATTCAAAAGTCGTTGTAGACAAAGAGCCGCTTTTCAAGTCCCGCAAAATCGCCTGGATCTCTTCGCCTTTGATCGAAATCGTTTCATTTTGATGCCCTTGTCCATAGAGAACACCCGGAATGTTTCCTTCGCGGCGAATGCGATTCGTCTCGCTTTTCTTGAGATCTTTTCTTGGATAAACTGTTAATTTTTTCATTTTTTTCCTCAATCATTTTTAAACAGCGAAGATATGGACTTCGCATTGACCACGCAATCGATGGCTTGGGCAAACAGCGCCGCAGTCGATACGATCTCCAGCCCGATTCCTATTCCCACATCCTGAGGGATCGTATCTGTCACAAAGACTTTTTCTATTCCGCTATCTTTCAGCGCATCGCCAGCAAAAAGGCCATGGCTGACGGCCGCATAGACGCTTTCAGCCCCCCCTTTCCGACAAGCTAAGGCAGCGCTCTTCAGTGTTCCTCCTGTGGAGCAAATATCGTCGAGAAGGATCACACTTTTCCCCTTCACATCGCCGATGACCGCGTTTGCTTCAACGCGATTCGCTGCAATGCGACGCTTGTCAACGATTGCGAGGTCGACATTCAAATCTTCCGCAAAATTCCTTGCCATCTTGTTGCTCCCCACATCAGGGGATACGACAATCAGGTTTTTCTTCCCGAGATTTTTGAACGTTTTGATGAATAGAGGTCGGGCATACAGGTGATCCACTGGAATATCGAAAAAGCCTTGGATTTGCTCCGTGTGCAAGTCCATTGTCAGAACTCGCGTTACGCCGGCTTTCTCCAGCAAATTGGCCACTAACTTGGCCGTGATCGGCGCTCGAGGCTTATCCTTCCGGTCTTGCCTTGCATATGCATAATAGGGCATTACCGCGGAAATGCTTCGCGCCGACGCGCGCTTGAACGCGTCCACCATGATCAACAGTTCCATGAGATAATGATTCGGTCTTTTCGCCCCTGACTGAACGACAAAGATATCTTTGCCTCTCACATTCTCTTGGATCTGGATGCCGATTTCCCCATCAGGGAACGTTTCTCTTTGAACTTTGCCTAAAGGAGTTCGAAGTTCGTTCGCTATTTTCTTAGCCAGCTCCTCATGAGAAGACCCGGAAAATAGCATGAACGAGCTATGATTATATGTCATATCGGCTCAGTTCTTAGAAGTTGGGGCGGAAGGATTCGAACCTCCGAATGGCGGTACCAAAAACCGCTGCCTTACCACTTGGCGACGCCCCACCAAATTTTCGCTCGGTGAGAAAATTTAAACAGCAGCCATGTTAGCAATACTCGGAAATTATTTGCAAGAAGCTCCAGGGGAGAACCTAAAGATTTAGAGATGTTTTTGCTTAAGAGACTGTTAACGGATTCAGTTTCAGTCTCTAAGTTGTTAATTCTTTTTTTTAAAGCTTCGTGTATACGAAGGATATGCGCATCGTACAAATTACTGCTGAATTCTCCCCCATCGCCAAAGCGGGCGGCCTTGGAGAGGTCGCGCTCGGACTCTCCCGCGAATTAACCCGACAGGGAGCCGAAGTAGAGGTCATTCTACCAAAATATGACTTTATTTCCCCGCGACTTTTGCCCCATCTCAAGCAGGAGGTTGATTTCAGAGCCCCTGAATGGGAGCATCAAATTTCCAATACGATGTGGGCTGCGACTGTGGAAAACTGCAGTCTCCGCCTTCTTGAAATGCGTCATCCAAAAAATTATTTTGATCGCGGCAGGATTTACGGTTTCGAAGACGACGTTCCCCGCTTTATGTATTTTGCCAGAGCGGTCCTCGAATATCTCAAAGTAAAGGCTAAACCCATTGATATTCTCCATCTGCACGACTGGCACGCAGCTGCACTAGCTCCCCTCCTTCGGGAAATCCACAAGGAGATCCAAGTAAAAGCCATCGTCTTATCGATCCACAACCTGGAATATCAAGGGCTGTGTTCCGTCCACGATCTAGCGGCGATCGGCCTTAAGAAAGATCCTATCGCCCAGCTTCAAATCGGTTCCCATTACAACCTCCTCAAAGGCGCTATCCATTATGCAGACGCCATTACGACTGTTTCATCGAGTTACGCGACTGAAATACTGACACCCGAATACGGGTTTGGGCTCGATGAAGAGCTTCGCAAGCAAAAGAGAAAACTAACGGGCATTTTGAACGGCCTGGACTTAGATCTATGGAATCCCGCGAATGACCCCGCGCTTACGGCCCATTATTCAGTCGAGGAACCGATAACTCAGATCATAACGGCTAAAAAAAAGAACAGGAAAGGGATGAATCTAAAACCAGATGCTATCTGGTTCGGAGCGATCACTCGCCTCGTCCCGCAAAAAGGGCTAAAACTTCTCGAAGCCGCGCTGAAAGAAATAGTCCGGCAAAACGGGGCCTTTGTTCTTCTCGGCTCTTCGCCCATTCCGGAAATCCAAAGCCATTTCGAAGCACTTAAAAAACAATATTCAAACAACTCGCAAGTTCTTTTCCATCTAGACTACGACGAAACGCTCGCGCATCAGCTCTATGCAGCCCTCGATTTTATAGTCGTCCCCTCTCTTTTCGAGCCGTGCGGGCTCACTCAGCTCATCGCAATGCACTACGGAACAGTTCCGATTGTCCGATCTACCGGCGGACTGAAAGATACCGTTTTCGACTGCGATGATATCCATACCCCTGCGAATAAACACAACGGCTTCACCTTCTTGGATCCAAAGCCAGAAACAGTCGCAAAAACGCTAAGCCGCGCCTTTGAAAAATAGCAAAACTCCCCTGCCTTGCATCAAGCCCTCATGAAGCATGGAATGCAGTCGGATTTCAGCTGGGAGAAGCCAGCGAGAAAGTATCTAGAAATCTTTAGTCAAAGAGTATCTAAAGCCTTTTTGATGTAAATCCGATTGGAATAAAAATAATCGATTGCAGACAGCGCCGTATAAGCTGCGGCGATCGAGACAGCAAATAGACTGATTTGCTGGAAGAGTTCTAAAGACAATCTCCCCGTCGAATAGGGAATCATCAATAAAACGATCACAAAGGCGACGACCGCCTGGAGGATAGCTTTGAGTTTTCCGCTCCATCTCGCCGCCAAAGCCACTCCGCGCAACGCACAGAGAGTCCGAAGCGTGCTGATAAAAAAATCTCTATATAGAAAGACAAGCACGATCAAAAGAGGAAGCTGAATAAATCCTTGCGTAAAGGTGAGAAAGAGGGAAATGTGGGTGATGCTGTCGGCCATTGGATCTAAGACCTTGCCGAGATCGGTTACCTGATTGCGCCGCCGAGCTAAGAAGCCGTCGAAAATATCGGAAAACTCGCTTACGATCAAAAGAGCGAGCATCAGGTAGGGCAAAGAAGCAAGCGGGATGCCGAGCGACTCATAGCCCAGATACAAGATCGGGAAGAGCGGGCTCAAAAAAATTCGAAGGATCGTGAAAAAATGGGCCGGATTCATTTTCAACAATATGTTAGCAAGATCGAGCAATGCGCTGGAGCGCAAAAGTATACAGTAGCCTAAAACAGAAACCGTTATTTATTCAATAACCAAAATTCGGGATTGGGCTAGCACCCGATCCTGAAAACTTTACATGGTCGGGTGCTATGCTTTTTGCAAAGCGAGCTGACCGCAAGCGGCGGCGATGTCTTTGCCCTTGGTATAGCGCCACGTAGTGTTGATGCCTGCCTCGATCAAGATTTCACGAAAAGCGACGATGCTCTCCGCTTCAGGACGCTTTAGATTGAGCCCATCAACGGGATTGTAGGGGATTAAATTCACAGTGCACTGTTTCCCCCGCAGCAAGATCGCGAGCTCATCAGCATGCTCTCGGCGGTCGTTAATACCGGCTAAAAGCGTATACTCGTAGGTAATGTCTCGCTTCGTCTCGCGCCCATATTCTTCCATTGCAATCAGGATCTCTTCAAGCGGATATTTTCGGGCATAAGGAATGATCTTTTTGCGCAAGTGCTGGTTGGGAGCATGAAGCGAAAGAACGAGATTGACGTGGAAATCTTCTTTAGAAAGTTTTTGGATCCCTTCGACGACGCCAACAGTAGACACGGTAATGCGCCGCTGTGAAATCTGGAAAGCAGCCGGATCATTGAAGAGAG
>CAZFWE010000005.1:18944-20097 GCA_964522685.1 uncultured bacterium
AATCGCTTTGACAACGGCGTGATAGTTTTCCATTGGCTCTCCCATCCCCATAAAGACAATATGGCATACACGCTCGCCGATTTTCTTGAGGTCTCTGTCGATATGGAGAACCTGCTCGACAATCTCTCCTACACTTAGGTTGCGTAGAAGCCCTTCTCTACCAGAGGCACAAAAAGCGCACCGAGCGGGGCAGCCCACCTGGCACGAGACGCAAACCGTGCGTCGGTCATGGGATCGAATGAGGACCGATTCGACAAGCTTCTGATCGGCTAGTTTCCAGAGATATTTGGTCGTCTCCCCATCTTCGGAATCGATCTGACGGACCCTCTTGATGGCCGGAAAAGAGAGCGATTGAGAAAGCTTTGCCCGAAGATCCTTGCTGAGATTGGTCATCTCCTCAAAGCTCTCGGCGCCTTTCGAATAGACCCAATCGAATAGTTGGCCAGCGCGGAATGGCTTTTCGCCTTGTTCCGCTATCCAGGCCTTCAATTCTTCCAGAGTCAATGAGCAAAGTTCTTGCATAAGGCCTCAGAGCATACCATTTTTACCCTTTCCGTATAAGCCCTTTCTATGTTAAGAAAAAATTTGACAGGACATTATGTTTAAGAATCGGTACATCCACTTGATCGCTAAGCTGTACGGTTATTTCATATCTGCCGGAAATAATCTCCAAAGCCTATTCCTTCTCTGGATGCGGATGACTTGGGGACACCAATTCATGCTGACCGGCAGCGAAAAGCTCGCCAATATCGAGAAAGTTACTCAATATTTTACTTCCCTGGGGCTGCTTTATCCTCAATTTCAGGCATATCTCGTTGGCTACATCGAGCTGATCGGAGGAATTCTCCTATTCGTGGGGCTCTCTTCTAGGATTGCAGGAATTGTTTTAGCCTCCACGATGATCTTGGCGCTTAGTTCTGCCGAGCACGCCTCGGTCCTCTCCGAGTTCCGATTCATCTTCGAGCCGTCGGCCCTCGTCGGAGAAGCACCTTATCCTTTCCTCATCACTTCGCTGCTCCTCTTCTTTTTCGGGCCGGGGCGCATCTCAATCGACGCCTGGATCAAGCGATGGGCCGACAGACAGCCCAAATATTAGTGTTTTTTTTCCGGCAAACAATGTATCCTAATCCACTTAGGTGAACATTATGTCTAT
>CAZFWE010000006.1:0-18944 GCA_964522685.1 uncultured bacterium
CATAATGGGAAGAAATTCATCTCGGTGTTCGTTTCCGAGAATATGGTCGGACACCGCCTCGGAGAGTTCTCTCCGACCCGCACCTTTAAAGGGCATCCAAAGAAATCAGCAGCAGCCTCAACAGCGCAAACAGGAAGCTAAGCCATGCAATTTGCTAAAGCAATTACAAAATACGTTCGAATCTCTCCTAGAAAGGCGCGATACGCCGCAGACTTGATCCGAGGGCTTTCTGTAGAGAAGGCGATGCTGCAGCTCATGTATTGCAAGCTTCGCGGTGGTAGACTCATTCAGAAGACATTGGACAGCGCGGTTGCGAATGCAGAAACGCAGCTAGATGCGCGGCGTGAAAATTTGAAAGTACACGAGGTGCGCGTCGACTGCGGCCCGATCTTACGAAGAGCCAAAGCTCGAAGCAAAGGGTCTTCGGTTCCCGTAAACAAGCGTACAAGCCACTTTACAGTCATTGTTTCGACTGAGGTCAAGTAAGGAGAAAAAGAATGGGACAAAAAGTATCGCCAACTGGATTCCGCCTCGTACATAGAAAAAGATGGCTCTCTAATTGGTTCGCGAATAAACAAGAATTTGGAAATTTAATTGCTGAAGATAAAAAAATCCGCACGCTTCTAATGACGAAACCCGCTTGCCAAGGTGCATCTAGAATTCAGATCAAGCGGATGAGCGGCAAGATCGAAGTTACCATTGTCACCTCCAGGCCTGGGCTTGTCATCGGCAAAAAAGGCGCAGAGATCGATGTGTTGAAAGGCGAACTAAAAAAGGTCACCGGCAAAGATGTTTGGATTGAAGTGGAAGAGATCAAAAGGCCTGACCTCGATGCAAAACTCGTCGCAGACGGGATTGCCAAGCAGTTAGAGCGTAGGATTCCCTTTCGCCGCGTGCTGAAAAAAGCGATGCAGACATCAATGGATGCAGGTGCGGCAGGGATTAAAGTCCAGATTTCAGGTCGTATCGGCGGAGCGGAAATCGCCCGCGTCGAATGGTACAAAGAAGGGAGAATCCCTCTCCATACGATTCGCGCAGATATTGATTATGCGCATGGACGTGCTGAGACGACCTATGGATCGATCGGCGTAAAAGTTTGGATTAACAAAGGCGAAGAGATCATAGCGCCGATTAAACAAGCAGTTAGGAGTTAACCTATGTCATTCTTGATGCCGAAACGCACCAAGTTTAGAAAGCAACAGAGAGGCAGTATCGCCGGTTTGTCGAAAGGAGGCTCGTATATCGAGTTCGGCGAATTTGGAATGCAGTCCCTCGATCGTGGCTGGGTCACAGGCCCGCAGATCGAAGCTTGCCGCGTAGCGATCAGTCGCTTCTTTAGCCGAAAAGGCCAAGTCTGGATCCGGATATTCCCGGACAAACCAGTTTCAAAAAAACCTGCCGAAACAAGGCAAGGAACCGGGAAAGGCGCGCCTGATCACTGGGTAGCATGCGTGCAGCCGGGCAGAGTCTTATTTGAAGTTGCTAACGTAACTCGTGAAGAGGCTCAGGAAGCTTTGAAATTAGCAGCTGCAAAGCTCCCTTTCCGCACTAAATTCGTAGACCGAGTAGAGAGGGTATAACCATGGCGAAAAAGAAAGCGAATGCTACGGATTATTCCGTCGAAGAAATGAGTGGAAGAGTCGTCGATCTCGATAAAGAGATTTTCGCCCTTCGCAACGAACTTGCGGTGAATCGAAAATTGGATAAGCCCCACCTCATCAAAGCGAAGAGGAGAGAGAAAGCGCGGCTTTTAACCATCATGACACAGAAAAATAACCGCTCTAAAGAGGTCGCATGAGTACTGAGGCTCGAAGCAAAAGAAAAGAAAATATTGGAGTCGTCGTCTCCAATAAGATGGACAAGACGGTCGTTGTAAAAGTGACTCGTAAAATCCGCCATGAAAAATATGGCAAAGTAATGGAGCGCTCGAAGAAGTGTTATGCTCATGATGATAGCGACGCAATCGAAATCGGCCAAAAAGTTCGCATTATGGAAACAAGGCCTCTTTCAAAACTGAAGCGATGGCGCGTTGTTGAGGTCCTTTAAGGGATCAGAAATAGAGATTGAAGGAAGAGTATGATTCAACAAGAAACTGAACTAGAAGTGGCTGACAATACTGGAGCCAAGAGGGTGCGATGTTTTAAAGTGCTCGGCGGAACGCGTAGGAGATACGCGGGAGTCGGAGACATCATCGTATGCTCGATTCAAGAGGCGGATCCGAAAGGAGCTGTCAAAAAAGGTGAAGTCGTAAAGGCAGTCATTGTCCGTACGAAGAGCTACATCCGTCGTAATGACGGTTCGTTGCTTCGCTTTTATGACAATAGCTGTGTAATCATCGATGATAAAAACAATCCGCGTGGAACGCGTATTTTTGGACCGATTGCCCGCGAAGTCCGCGATGGCGGATTCGTCAAAATCAGTTCCCTAGCACCAGAAGTGATTTAGGAGAAACAATGAGCAAAAAAATCCGTAAAGGCGACCGAGTAGTGGTCATTTCTGGCAACGACAAAGGAAAGACCGGAGAGGTCTTGTCCAAGAGCAAAGAGAGAGTCGTGGTACAAGGTGTCAACATTCGAAAAAAACATTTGAAGAGAACCCAGCAAATGCAAGGGGGAAGGATTGTGGAGATGGAAGTTCCGATCCACATCTCGAATGTAGCCGTCACCACGAAAGAGGGACAGAAAGTTCGCCTCCGAACGAAACAATCCGAAAGCGGAGAGCGTGAACTGGTATTCCAGAGCGGTGGAAAAGAAACCGTGTACCGCTCCATGAAGAAACCCGTATAAGTTGAGAACAACATGTCTAGATTGCAAAAAAGATACAAAGAAGAGATTGTCCCAGAGCTGAAAAGCCGCCATCCAGAAATCAATGTGATGGAAATTCCAGTTCTAAAAAAGATCGTACTCAGCATGGGCTTAGGAGAAGCGATCAAAGATAAGAACGCAATTGCAGAGCACAGTGAAGAGCTTAAGATGATCTCAGGACAAAAGCCAGTCGTCACTAAATCGAAGAAAGCGATTTCTAACTTCAAGTTACGCGAAGACCAGCCTATTGGGCTCATGGTAACTCTTCGCGGCAAGAGAATGTATGAATTTTTAGATCGTTTTTGCCACGTCGTTTCTCCTCGAATCCGCGACTTTAGAGGATTGAGCACGAAGTGCGACGGACGAGGAAATTTTAGCTTTGGCATCAACGACCAGCAAATCTTCCCTGAAATCAACCTCGATAAAGTGAAGAGAACCCAAGGGATGAATATCACGCTTGTGACAACTGCAAGATCCGATGAGAGCTGCGTAGAGCTTTTGACGATGCTTGGCTTCCCATTTAAATCGTAAGAAAAGGAAAATATGGCATTCAACGATCCGATCGCAGAGCTGCTGACCAAAATTCGAAATGCAAAAGATGCCCAGCATCGGCATGTCGATCTCAGCTTTAGCAAGATTAAAATCAAGATTCTGGATATCCTGAAAAACCATGGATTTATCGAAAACTTCCTCGTTAACGAAGAAATGCGGAAAATTCGCGTATTTCTTCGTTACACCAAGGCGAGAGAATCAGTCGTCCGCGGGTTGAAGAGAATTTCTTCGTCTGGACTTCGTCGATATATCGGATATCGCGACATTCCTAAAGTCTTTAATGGAATGGGAATTGCGATCCTCACTACGCCTCATGGCGTATTGGATGGGGAAACCGCCCGCAATTTGAAGGCTGGTGGCGAAATACTATGCACCATTTGGTAATGAGCGGAGGAAAAGAACAATGTCAAGATTAGGAAAAACTCCCATTGCGCTTCCGAAAGGCGTAGAGATCAAAGCGACCAATGAAGGTGTAGTATCCGTCAAAGGACCGAAAGGAAATTTGTACGTTCAATTGCCAAAAGGCATCACCATTAAAGTCGAAGAGCAGATGGTCTTTGTGGAGCGAGATGAAGCTGTAGCTCTCTCTAAATTCCACGGCCTTCACTGGTCTTTGTTGAAAAATGCGATCATTGGGGTCAGCGAAGGGTTCGAAGTTAAATTAACGCTTATCGGCGTAGGTTATAAAGCCAATATTGCCGGCAACAAACTGGACATGCAGCTTGGGTTCTCTCATCCGACGATGATTGAAATCCCAAAAACGCTTCAAGTTGTGGTCGATAAAGGCACTGCGATATCGATCAAAGGGGCTGATAAGCATGAAGTTGGGCAGTTTGCCGCTGCTGTCCGTGGGATGAAACCCCCAGAACCGTATAAGGGCAAAGGCGTACGCTACGAAAAGGAGTACGTACGTAAGAAGGAAGGCAAGGCAGCAAAAGGGAAAGCTTAAGGGTACTCCATGGATAAATCACTAAGGCGACGAAAGATTGCTAGACGAGCCAGAATCTTTCGCGTAAGAAAAAAAGTTCGAGGCACGAGCGAAAAGCCGCGCCTGACAGTGTCTAAAACAAACCATCACATTTATGCCCAGCTAATCGATGATCAGAAAGGCGTAACATTGGTTGGATACGGCACGCAAAGCTCGGAAAACCAAAAGACGAAGTTCAACCGCAAGTCGAAAGAATCTGCCCGCCAAATCGGCGCTGCAATAGCAGAAGCTGCGAAGAAGTTGAATGTTGCCGAAATCGTATTTGACAGAGGCCGATATAAATTTCATGGCGTTATCGCAGAGCTTGCAAACAGCGCTCGCGAAGCGGGACTGCAGTTTTAAAGACGAAACGGAAATAGGACATGGCAAAACAACAAAAAAGACAACGCGCTGAAGACTTCGGCACTGAATTCGAAGAAAAAGTACTCTATATCAACCGGTGCTCGAAGGTTGTAAAGGGCGGGCGTAAATTTAGCTTTTCAGCACTTATCCTCATTGGGGATGGACAAGGCCACGTGGGCTATGGATTCGCTAAGGCAAATGAAGTTTCCGATGCGATTCGCAAAGGGACTGAGGCTGCTCGGAAAAATGTATTCACTATTGAGATGGAAGGAACCACGATCCCTCACGAAGTTTTAGTCCAATGGGACGGCGCTAAAATTCTTTTGAAGCCGGCCGCACCTGGATCTGGAGTCGTTGCAGGATCGAAAGTGCGTTTCGTACTCGAACTTGCCGGCGTCAAGGACGTAATCACGAAAAATCTCGGTTGCAGCAATCCGTTTAACCAGGTCAAAGCGACGTTCAAAGCATTCAACCAATTAAAAAATAGAGAGCAAAGCCTCTCCGAAAGAAAGGGGATTTAACCCTATGTTTAACCTATCAGAACTAAAAGATACTTCGCGCCCACCAAAAAAGGTGCAGAGAATTGGAAGAGGGATCGGCTCTCATCGCGGCGGACATTCTGGCAAAGGCGGCAAAGGCGATAGCCACCGCTCCGGATACCGAAAAAGATTTGGGTACGAAGGCGGCCAGGTGCCCCTTTACCGTAAATTGCCAATTCGCGGCTTTACCCGTGGGCTTTTCGCGAAACCGAAGCAAGCGATTTCTTTTGCCAAAATCGATCAGTATTATACCGATGGCGAGACTGTGAATTTGGAAACGCTCCGAGAAAAAGGCTTGATTCCGAGAAGATTGCCAGGAGGGATAAAAATCCTTTCCGTTGGGCAATTGACCAAGAAAGTCAAAATTGAAGCGCACAGCTTTTCCGAATCTGCGAGACAAAAGCTCGATGAAAAATCGATTTCTTATACAAACGTGACCAAAAATTCATCTAAGGTCTCTCTCAAACAGAAGAGTGATACATGATCGAAGCGCTGCGAAGAGTCTTTGGTATCCCCGAGTTAAAGGCGAAAATCACCTTTACTTTGCTCTTGTTGTTGGTATGCCGCATCGGTTCATACATTCCGGTACCCGGAATCAATGCCGAAGTCGCTATCAGCGTATTCAAGTATGCAACAGGCGGAGGGCAGAACTTATTTCAGCTCGTAGACATCTTCTCGGGGGGGGCGTTCGCCAAGATGACCGTCTTAGCATTGGGAGTGACTCCTTATATTACAGCTTCCATCGTAATGCAGCTTTTAATCGCGCTCGTTCCCTCGATCCAGCGCGATATTCGGGAAAGCCCTGACCAAGGGCGCCGAAAGCTCTCGAAGTGGACAAGAATGGCCACTTTATTTTTAGCGCTCTTCCAATCAGGCCTCTTTGCAAAGTATGCGGTTTCGATGAATCAGTCTAGCCCTGGCATTGTCGTCTCTCAATTCATCGATGTTACAGTGTTTGGCTTTTCCTGGCTCTTCTATTTAACCGTAATGATAACCATGACAGTTGGTACATTATTCCTAATGTGGATTGGCGAGCAGATTACGGAGAAGGGGATTGGCAATGGAATTAGCTTGATCATCGCCACGGGAATTATCGCATCGTTGCCTGGGACCATCGGATCGATTGTGAGCAAATTAAACCTATCGTCGCAAGACGTAGGCCAGCTCTCGTTTACCACCTTGGTCGTTCTTTGTGCCCTCTTCATTCTAATTACCGTAGGGACTATTTTAGTCATACAGGGTCAGCGTAGGATCCCCTTGCAGTATGCGCGTCGCATCGTTGGACGTCATGAAGTACAAGGGGGGAATTCCCATATTCCTCTTAAAGTCAACTATGCAGGAGTCATTCCAGTTATTTTTGCGTCTTCGCTGCTCATGTTCCCGGCCACAATTGGCCAGTTCTTGGGCCGCAATACGTGGATGGGGCAAATTTCCAATTACCTATCCCCCGGATCATGGGTGTATATGGCGATCTATGTAATGCTTATCCTATTTTTTACTTACTTCTGGACAGCGACTCAGTTCAAACCCGACCAGATCGCTTCCGATATGAAAAAGAACGGCGCATTCGTTCCCGGCATCCGCCAAGGAAAGCCGACACAAGAATATTTAGAATCCACGATGAGTAAAATTACCCTTGCAGGGGCCGTCTTTTTGGCTGTGATTGCCATCTTGCCGAGCCTTGTGGGTAGATTTATGGGGGTGGATGCCAATATAAGTCAATTTTTTGGGGGTACTTCCTTGCTCATCCTGGTGGGCGTAATTTTGGACACTTCTAAACAAATTGAATCTCATCTGCTTATGAAGCGCTATGACGGATTTATGACGAAAGGGAGACTTCGCGGGCGATGAGAAAACATTGTAATTTAACCAGTTTATATGCTAGTTTAGAGAACGTTTACAAACTAAACTCTCTCTTGGACTGACAAATTGAGGATAAAGCCATTATGCCTAGAATCATCGGGATTGACGTTCCAGAAAAAAAGCGTTTAGAGATTGCACTGACATACATCTACGGAGTTGGCAGAACCCTCTCTAACGAGATTATCGAGAAGCTCAAATTGAACAAGAACATGAGAGCGAGAGAGCTCAATGAAGAGCAAATCGCCCAGCTCAATGCGATTCTTACATCTGAGTATGTCGTAGAAGGAGACCTTCGCCGACAAATTCAAAATAACATTAAACGCCTTGTAGGCATTCACTGCTACCGCGGCATGCGCCACCGCTTGGGACTTCCAGTTCGCGGTCAAAGGACTCGTACGAATTCGAGGACTCGCAAAGGCAAACGAAAAACTGTTGCCAATAAGAAAATCTAAAAGTAGGAGATAAGACCCCTTGGCTAAGCAAGAACAGAAAGCTCCCCCAAAAAAAGCCGGTGTACGGGTAAAGAAAAAAATTCAACGTACGGTACCTGCTGGAATTGCCCATGTAAAGGCAACATTTAACAACACGGTTGTCGCGATTACAGATCTCGCTGGCAATGTAATCTCTTGGTCCTCAGCAGGAAAGTCAAATTTTGCCGGATCGAGAAAATCATCTGCTTTCGCAGCAACAGTAGCGGCGCAAAACGCCGCCAAAGATGCGATGGCATTAGGAATGAGAGAGTGCGAAGTCAATTTGAATGGACCGGGCGCGGGACGTGAGTCTGCTGTACGCGGTCTTATGAGCGCTGGCCTATCCATCACGATCATCCGAGATAAAACACCTGTGCCACACAACGGTTGCAGAGCCCGCAAACGCAGACGCGTATAACCCACTTGAGAGGAAAGGAAAAAAAACATGTCAATGAAATATGGCAAGTTTGAGATGCCAGAGCGAATAAAAGTCGACGAATCAAGTCAGGCTGTTAACTTTGCTCGGTTTATCGTCGAGCCTTTTGAGCGTGGATTTGGCCACACCGTAGGCAATGCACTGCGAAGAATCATGTTAGCCTCTCTAGAGGCTCCTGCAATTCTTTCGGTGCGCATAGAAGGTGTGCCGCATGAATACATGGCGATTGAAGGTATTGTCGAAGATATGACGCACATCGTATTGAATCTGAAAGATGCTCTACTTCGGCGTTTGACCCACGATTCTTTGAATCCGAGAGAAATCTACACAGTCACGAAGACTCTCGATATTACGGACGAGATGATCGATCGAGGCGGCGGCAAATACGTCGTAACAGTGAAAGACCTTTTTGGTGGATCCGATTTCGAAGTCGTCAACGGCGACCACCTTCTCTTTACGGTGACAAAGCCGATGGTCAAAAGAGTCGATCTAAAAGTCGGGATCGGCCGCGGTTATGTTCCTTCTGAACGGCATGCCTTCGAGAAAGGTGTGGATGAAATCGTCGTTGACACATCGTTTTCGCCAGTGCGACTTGTCAACTACTATGTCGAAAATACACGGGTAGGACAAGACACCGACTTCGATCGTTTGATCCTTGAGGTAAAGACTGATGGAAGAGTCACTCCAGTTGAAGCGCTTACATTTGCCGCGCAGATTGGGATCCACCATTTCCAAGTATTTCAGACGATTTCTAAACATGCGATCCTCTTTGACAGAGGTGAAATGCAGATTAATCGCGACCGCGATGAAATTCTGCAAAAGCTCGCTCTTCGAATCGACGAAATTGAACTTTCTGTCCGTTCGACGAACTGCTTGGCCAATGCGAATATTGACACAATTGGCGAGCTCGTCGTGATGCCTGAATCGGAAATGCTCCGATTCCGCAATTTCGGAAAGAAATCGCTAACGGAAATCAAACAAAAGCTTGATGAACTAGGACTATCGTTAGATATGGATCTCAATAAATATGGGATCAATCGCGATAATATCAAGGGCATTATTCAGAACCATAACAAAGAAAAAATGGGAAGCGTTGAAATATGAGACATCGAAATCATACTTTTAAAATTGGCCGAACCGGATCCCATCGCCGGTGCATGCTTGCAAATATGATGAAATCACTGATTGAAAATGGCCGTATTTCAACGACCGTTGTCAAAGCGAAAGAACTTCGCCGCCACGCGGACCGGATGATTACCCTTGCGAAGAAAAACACTTTGTCTTCTCGGCGGGATGCGGTCGCCGCACTAATGGTGACTTATAATTCTCTATCTACAAAAGAAGCCCGTAAAGCAAAACAAGGCGATAAGAGTTCATATTCCAGAGATCGTATCGTGATTGGGAAACTTTTCGGCGAACTTCGCGAGCGGTACAATGAGCGCAACGGTGGATACACCCGCATTATTCGGACGCATGACCGAGTAGGTGATAGCGCTCCGATCTGCTACATTGAATACATTTAAAAGAACCAGAACCACTTTTTCGAGTGGTTCTTTTATTTTAGATGGCATTTGCAAAGTCTTTGCAAGAGCCCTCTCAGGAATGGCTCGAACGTTTCAAGATATTCTTTGTCCTTTACAAAGGCAAAAAAATAATATATCCTTGCCCTTTCTTGACCACTCGGGATGTCTTCGGTGCAAATGATAAAAAAACGGATAGCTATCAATGGATTTGGCCGCATCGGACGGCTGATTTTGCGAAATATTCTTAACAATACTTCTTTGGAAGTCGTAGCGGTCAATGATCTAGTGCCGCCGGACAATCTCGCTTATTTATTCAAGTACGATACCGTTCATGGCAGGTATCCAAAGCCGGTGGATACCGACCAGAATCATTTGATGATAGATGGCCACAAGATTTTCGTGAGCGCGGTCAAAGAACCCAATCAATTGCCGTGGAAGGAACTCCAGATTGA
Organism: uncultured bacterium; assembly: GCA_964522685.1. Classification (GTDB taxonomy): domain Bacteria; phylum Chlamydiota; class Chlamydiia; order Chlamydiales; family SM23-39; genus CAITMJ01. Next base: position 9,970 of record CAZFWE010000006.1, read on the forward strand.
TTACGTCGTCGAATCGACTGGGCGTTTCACGCATTTGGAAGACGCTAAAAAGCATCTTCAGGCTGGTGCAAAAAGAGTGATCGTTTCTGCTCCTGGCAAAGAGGACATGCCAACCTATGTCATTGGGGTGAACCATACAAAATACGATCCGAAGAAAGACTACGTCCTTTGTAATGCTTCTTGCACGACCAATTGCCTAGCTCCGCTATGCAAAGTGCTCTTGCAGAATTTTGGCATTGACGAAGGGCTGATGACGACCGTTCATTCATTGACAGCAAGCCAGCCTTCTGTCGATGGCCCATCGCATAAAGATTGGCGCGGTGGGCGAGCCGCTGGCAGCAATATCATTCCGGCCTCTACTGGAGCTGCAAAAGCAGTAGCGCTTTGCCTCCCTGAATTAAAAGGCAAGCTGACCGGCATGGCATTCAGGATTCCGACGATCGATGTATCGGTCGTCGATCTTACTGTTCGATTATCTCGCGATACGAGCTACGAGGAAATTTGCGAAAGCTTGGATCGAGCAGCCAGCGGTGAATTGAAAGACATACTTACCACGACGGATGAACAGATCGTTTCATCTGATTTGATTGGAAGCCATTACTCCTGCGTCGTAGATAAGACGGCAGGGATTGCATTAAATAAGAGATTTTATAAATTGATCGCTTGGTATGACAACGAAATGGGCTATGCTCAGCGGGTTGTCGACATGCTGGAATATTTGGCCTCAAAGGAATAACGATGTGTTGTCCCATGCTTCCAAGCGCTAAACCCTTAACATTTGGTAGAACCAGTGAATTTTACAAGAGAACCTATCATCGAAACGGTGATCACCCCTCGGGAAGGCTGCAAACTCGTTGTTCGCAGCAGCAAGGGGAATGGTCAAGAAGATTATTATGTGGATGCCGTCGAAGTCGTATCCTTCGGGCACTCTTTTTTCTTTCGCTCCCTTGAGAAACCAAAATCGTTTCTCGTCCCTGTAAGCGACTATGAGATTCTCGAACTTCGCGAAACTCGCATGGTGCTTAAAAACGTCCCAGCCGAGCGGTCGATTAAGATCGGCGGTGGTCGAGAAGCTCCACCACCTCGCCAGCACCATCGCGAACCTCGCGAGACGCAGCAATTCGAAGAGCCTCCTCGCGAAGAATCTGGGGAAGAGGCCTCCCAGCAAGAAGGCGCAATCCCTGAGCAGCGCATAGATCGCAAGCGGGATCGCCGCCGTCGCGGCCGCCGTGGAGGGCGCGATAGAGGCCCTGATATGAGAGGAGGGGGAGACAATCACTCGCCTACATCAGAGCCGTCGCAATTAACAGCAGAAGGACCCGAGATGATGGAAAAGCAAGAGTCTGCGTTCGCTTCAGAAAGCGAAGCGCCGAAGCCTGCTCCTTCTTTCATCTCGAAGTTGTTTCCTCCTCCTCCAACACTCATTAAAGAGACGTTGAGCCGGTATAAAACAACCGAATCGATTGAGCAAGAGGTTTTTCCGGGACCGGCAGAAGATCTGCAAAAGGAATCGCTTGATGAATCGCTTTTTGAGCATCCATTGCCTTCGGATGAAGAGCCTCCTGAGCACTCAGGAGATGAATCAAAATTCGAGGAGTAAAATATCAAGGGCCTGTCCTTAGCAGGCCTTGCTTCAATCTCAATGGATTGATAAGATCTTCAGGACCATTTGCTCGAATGGTGGAATGGTAGACACAGTGGACTTAAAATCCCCCGGCCGCAAGGCCATGCCGGTTCGAGTCCGGCTTCGAGCACATTACCGAACGTTTTGTCAGAAATGGTTAAACGTTCGGCTTTTTTATTTTGTAAGTCCTTCTGAAACAGACCTATAAGAGCCACTGCTTCATTCAATCCAGTGGTTCGATATTTTTCATCTTCAAAAACCAGTTTTCCAGTGAATATCGAACCAAGAAGTTTTTTTCTGATGTATGGCGATGCTTGGCTGTAGTGAAAATCGAGATTACCCAATAAAGACATGCCATAGCGGCAGTACTTCATAAAGTTGCTATCTGTGCTTGTCAATCGAGATATTTGAATCTGAAGTTGCTGAATGCCTTCTTTCGTAGATGTTTTCATCCGCTGATAGGAGTCTTTTTCCAAATCGCCCGTTACGTACATCTCATCAATCTTCAGAAGTTTAGACTCAAGCTCCGCTAAGATTTTCTGAAAGCGTTCGATCTCTTTCTCTCGATCTCCCTCCTTCGTCTTGAAGATGTCCTCCATAATCGCCATGTAAAGATTGGAGACTTCAGGATGTACCTGGAAACTTTTCAGGTAATCAGAAAAGGCTACGTTGGCTTCTTCGGCCTTAACTCGCTCTTTGCAGCCATTTTGGCAATGATAATAGAAGTATGTACCGCCGTTTCCTCTGGAGCCACTACCTGTCCAAGAAACGTGGCATTTGGGGCATTCAAGTAGTCCTCTCAAAGGAAGTTCGTCTCGGTAGTTGATCTTCTCGACACGAGAAGCATTCTTTTCGAGGATTCTTGCTAGAATGATTTGAACTTTGTCAAAAAGCTCACTTGAAATAATCCCTTCATGAATGCCTGTCACTTCCTGTTCATCCTCATCACCCCTTTCAGGCACAATGATGTTACCTTTGTAAATTGGATTTCTTAGCATGTGGTTGAAGGCTGTTTTCTGAATGCTCAGCCCTTTTTCTTGAAGTAATTTGCGGACACCTTCGATTGGGTATAATCCCGTAGAATAGAGTTCAAATGCTTCTTTTACCAAGCCTGCGTTTCCGTTTGGCTTGATCATTGGATGTGTTCCATTTCGATCCCATGAATAGCCAATCGGAGCAGCACCACAAGCATAACGACCTGCTTTTAAAGCACGACGAATGCCCATTTGCGTATTCTTGGCTCTTCGGCGATTATCCATCTCTGGCTCGGCCATTTTGATTGCTCTCAACATTACAGAGGCTGGATCTGAAGTGTCGTATGTTTCTTCAAGGCATTTGACTTCTACCCCATAGCTTTTCAATTCATGGATCATGAGATACCCGTTTTCCATGTTGCGAGAAAAACGATCCCAACGGACGACGTAGAGGAAATCAACCTTAATTTGCCCACTTTTTAATCGTGCACGAAAGTTTTGAAAAGAAGGGCGATTAAATGTTTTAGCGGAATACCCATCATCTTGAATGTGATCGACTATTTCTACGCCATGATGTTCACAAGCCTTACGAAGTACTTCTTCTTGATCGGCAAGACTGTTCCCTCTCACGGCCTGTTCTTCCGTAGAAACCCGTGTGTAGATAACTGCTTTCTTGACGCTTTTTACTTTCTTTGAATTGTTCATAGTCTATTCCACCTAACAGGTATAAAAACTCTCTGATCTTTTTAGTCTCTTCAGATGTGTAATTTTTGCCATTGCTATTCAAAATTTTTTGGCATGACTCAACCGACAGCATATATTGCTCCGTTTGAGACACACCCCTGAGGTTTTCAATAGACGTGTCGGTTATGTTCTTTTTTTGCCTGGCTGTGTGCCATAGCGTTATTCAATCAACTTTCTTACGGTCCGCCTTAGGCTGACCACTCTGCCATTTTCTTGCTTAACTTCGAGATCTTGATAATTTCCTTCCCGTATAATGTCGCCAATTTTTGCGACCCTGGAAAGATCTTCGATACCCTCAAGAAGGTAAATAGAACCGTTAGTAAACCTTATCTTTATCTCTTCAAAATTGCCTGTACGGATCATATGCAACACTTCAAATTCTTGAGGCGTAATCGAAGCTTCATCTTTGTATCTAGGCTCAAGATTCGGATCTTGAAAGATTTTTTGGATAATCTCGTTTATGTTTACTTGCACGTGGTTTCTGATCCAATTGGATTTCAGTGCATTTTGATACTCTGAATAAGTTAAAGGAATAGTGAAACCATCAGAAAATACGATCAAGAAGACATCCTCCAGCAAGATATAGGCACAGCTTGTGTAGTATTCCATGATCGAAAATGGATAGTTGTCTATGGGAGTGAAAAAGATCTCTTTCGCATTTTTTACTCGATCTAATGGAAGTCCAAACTCCCGCAAAGCTTGTATGGTATAGAGCCATAATTGATCCATGATGCTAAATTGACGCCATGCAGCATCTTCTTTCCGATCGCAGTCAATCAATCCTTGCGACTCCCAGTGATTAATCGTTCGATAAGTCATTGGCAAGTCTTTGATGTGACGATCTTTTACATTTAAAGCGGCAGAAATTGCCTTACACATCGTTGTAGAGTTGTACATGTCTAATCGCTGTTTAAAATAGGAGCCACGGGAAAATAGGTTGATGAAAAATTCAGACGAAGAATTTTTTTCACCACATAGCTCGGTAGTTTCTTGCGTGAAAGACATTTTTTACTCCCTATCTGAAAACTGCAATTTATACCTTCACGTATAATTTTGCAAAGAGAAAAATAGACGAGTCTGCATTCAAGCTCGTTTTTTATCTTCATGCAAAAGAACCGCTTCTATTTAAGGAAGGCTATGGAAAGATATTTGGGTAGAGTCCCATAGTCAGATGGGACCCAAATTCAGCGGAGGTTTGGAATTGTTAGCCAGCCACTCGTTTACACGGGATACTTCCGTGCAACACACAAAACCGCAAGCATCTCCAGAATGAGGAAGGAAAGCAGGTGTTGCAGCCTTATTCCCTCCATTCTTCACATAATCATCCCAAAGCTGCAATTCTAACTCCTTTCTATTGCAGAGGCCACGTGGTAAAGCAAAGAAGGCTAAGAATTGACCATGAGTCTTCTTTTCTAGTTGTTTCAAGCGTTGCTTCTGACTCATGATTTTACTTTTGCCTCTAGAAACTGAATCCGTTCTTCAATCTCATGTAGCTCAACGAATTTGGCCACATGATTGAGCAAATCATTAGCTACACCACGTTGAATCGTTGGATTTGAATGAGAAAGGAGACTAACCAATGTATCGGCAGCCCTCATCGTATTATACTTCAATTTATTGACAGCTTCTTCAATGATTTCGTTGCGCCTTCTATCCAATTCAACTTTGAAAGCCGATGTTTTGAGCCAGGAATAGATTTGTTTCACGCTAACATGAGCTTGGCGAGCAGCTTCTTCGTATGTGGGGCAAGAGAGAAGATAGGGAAGCACTTGTAATTGCCTCTTTGTCAACTCTACATGACTTTTCATAACTTATCCTCCTCTATTTCTGCCTGTTTTCCAAAACAAGCTTTGCTTTCCATTGTAAGAGAGGGTGAGTGTTAATTTTCTCCATCAGATTGCGATCATCTGTGGCTAGTGTTGCGTCTACCCTTCCATACTCAAATAAGCTTTGCAGAAAATCTCTCTCACGTTCCCTTAAAGGGAAAAGAGGCTTCAATGCAGTTTTACAATCTACTAACAATTGATTCGTCCAGCCTAGCCAATTGTCATTGCGAAACGTACGTTTTCTGAGTACAGGAATGAGCTGATCTTTAAGCTCCCTTTCATCGAAGTGAATTTCATCACCTAATATCTGTCGCCAGTCTTTTGTTCCCATTGCTCCATAAACAAGGCATGCAAGACGTAATTGCTCGATATCTAGAGAGCTTTTCGTGAGCAGTTGATGAGCATCAAAGAGATCACGAGATGCATGTCTTCCAAATAGGGCTGAAAGCTTACCTGCGCCAAGCTCATGGATATCCAGGAGTGGAATCTCTTTAGTTTTTCGTGTCCCAATGCTATGCGAAGATTTCTTGTGTATTCCATATAAGGGCACTCTAAACATGTAATTTAGATCGACTTCTAGGTTGCCATTCCCTCCGAGTGCACTTGCATAGCGCAATTGCCACTTTCCACCAGCGTGTTTTTCTGGGATGCGTCGAATACTCAAACCTTCTCGCTGAAATACAGCATCTAAAGCTTTTTCCACCTCTGGACGCTCTAAAAGCATCTCTTGTCGATCAAGTTGACCAATGTAGTTTAGGTCGATATCCACAGACAATCGAGGAAGGTCAAAGAAGAACAGATTTAAAGCTGTCCCTCCCTTTAACACTAACCGTTCCTTCAAAAAAGGATGTACGCTGATACCATCAAGAATGGCCATCAGATGCCAAACTTTTTCCATGATTTCAGGTCGAAATCCTGTCTCTAGGGCTTCTTTCAATAGTTCTTGCTTAGATATTTCCATTAGGCTCTTCCCATTCACGATTAATTAGGCTCAAAGGGACAATTAGATTCCATTTTGAGATCATTTTTTGAGGTTGTTTATGCTTGCGTTCTAGATAATGTGGTTTCATAGGGCGATGTTTGTAAAAAGTTTCGAGATAATTTTCTGGTATCATTAGTTTTTCACGATGAGTCTCTAAGAAAAATCCAAGTTTGGCAATTGTTGTTGCATTGCCCAAAAGTAAGGCATATTTCAATACCTGGTCTAAATCGAGATATTCAATGCTCTCAAGAGAAAGCCAGATTTCTTCCCAAGATCCACATAAATGAGGGCGGTCCAAAACATCCACCAACGTACGTTCGAGAGTAGTTACCAATATATTTTGACCTAATCGATTGATGACTTGAACTCCAAATTGCTCATTATGGTTTACTTTCAATGCTGTTGGAATTGAAACTGCTTGATATTCAATGTCTTTAAAAACGAATGAAGCCATTACCCGTGTTTTTGAGAGATAGATAAACTTGCTAGAAGTTGTATGCAATTTTCCGTGTAAATCGAGAGCAGTTCGATAGCCTAATACTGCATCCTCTGCCATTCTGCTAGTAACTAAAAAAGGATCAACAGGATAAGTACTTGCAATCACTCCCTTAGGAATAGAATAATATAAACCCCGACGGATGCGAAGGATATGACCTTGTTTTTGATGGTAGGCTAAGGAGTTATGCAGAGTCGAGTAGTTGATGGCATAACCAAATTCCTTAGCCAGCCAAGCAAAGAGGTCATTTACCGTAAATATCTGATGTTGAGTGAAGAAGGCATCGAGCTTCATAGCACTTGTCTTTTTTCTTTATTATCACTAATTTTGCTAGTATTATTCAAGAAAATTATCAAGTCGCTGAAAGCGGATTCTTGCAATTTTTCTTTGATTTCACTAAGATTGTTAGTGTTTTTCAAGAAAAACATCAACTAATTGTTATGTCTTTCATGCTGAAAATGCTCTAAAAAGGTTTTTGATAAAGTCCTTGCTTTAGAAAGATTTATCGATCAAAATCCCTGTTCACTGAGGTACCAGGTTTCTATGATCAGAATATTCATTGTTTTCTTTATAGGTCTTATGATGTCAAATTTCTCTAATGTGTCTGCCGAAAATATAGCTCAAAATAGTTTTGATAGATCACAAGCAGCGAAAAGATTTCATGGACAAGTGGTTATTGTAACAGGTGCTTCAAGGGGGATTGGACGTGGAATTGCTAACCTTTTTGCTAAAGAAGGCGCAAAAGTGGTTTTGGTGGGTAGGGATGAAGAACAGCTTGAAGCAGTTAAACAAGCTATTGAGGTAACAGGAGAGCAGGCGATTTGGGTAAAAGCCGATGTCAGTAATCCAGAAGATATGGAGAGAATGGTCAACCAAGCCTTGCAAAAGTATGGCAAAGTTGATGTCCTCTGTCATAATGCTGGTATCTATCCTCATGCAAGATTGGAAAACATGACTCTTGAACAATGGCAAAAAGTCATCGATGTTAATCTTACTGGGACCTTCTTAGCAGTTAAGGCATGTATCCCTACAATGAAAGGTCAAGGCGTTGGAAAGATTGTTGTTATTTCCTCTATTTCAGGACCTCAAACAGCCTTACCTGGCTATTCTCATTATACTGCTTCAAAAGGAGGCGTTGCTGGATTTGTCAAGACCGCAGCTGTAGAGTTGGCTAAGTATAAAATCAATATTAACGCTGTTGAACCTGGTAATATCCTAACAGAAGGTCTTGCTGCTACGGGATCAGAGCATACGAATAGTATGCTTCCAGCCATACCTTTAGGTAGGTTAGGAACACCTGAGGATATTGCTTTTGCGGTTCTGTTCCTTGCGTCTCATGAATCTGATTACATAACAGGTCAGAGCTTAATTGTTGATGGCGGACAAACATTGCCTGAAAGCCATTACTCTGAATATTGATCAAAGGAAGCTGAAGAAGAACCCTTCGTAAAAGCCGTGTAATTTTTTTGAGGGAGGAGATGAATATATCTATTGGTTCTACTTCTTATTAGGAGGTAAGAGCCAAGAGCTGATCAGCATTTTATAAGCTAGCAACCGCACTCTCTTGGGTAAACTTCTCTTCCTCTCTGTTTGCATTCATTGAATAGATTTTTATAAACGGTTCAAGCTCATAGATTTTACGCATTCCTTCGATAAATTGGTTCGATGTAAGATCGGTGAAGGGCAATCAATCGGATGAATAGAGCCGTTTTTGATTCCCATTAGGGTTAAAAAGGGCTCTTTCACCTCGAGAATGAGCTTTTTCCATTCGCACGTTCTAATTACGTCCGATTGCCTGCATCCTAGATAGCGATTGCGCAGGCAAGGCCCTAATAAATGCAGCGCGCTCATCGGGCCAGCCACTCCTTCGCTAGACGGCATACAACTAAAATCCTTGGAGTAAGGTTATGTTTGCGGTGTTTTACCGAGGTTATATCAAATCTGGGTGCGAATCCGAATACCGAGAGGCATGGAATATCGTAGCTCGATATTTTATTGAGCGACGGGGTGCTATCGGCTCTTGCCTTCATCGAACACCTGATGGGCTATGGGTAGCTTATTCTCGCTGGCCCGATAAGAAAACTCGAGATGCTTCTTGGCCTGGAGAGAATATGCCCTCTGCCGAACTTCCTCCCGAAATTCATAAGGCTATCCTAATTCTCAAAGACTGTTTGGATCCAGAACGCCAGTTTCCTGAGATCTGCATGGAAGTTGTTGATGACTTGCTGCTAACAAGTTCCTCTCAAGAACAATTTGATTGAGGGCAGCCTTACTTCAGGGCTAGCGCATTAAAAATTAGCGGCCAATAGGACCTTGTGTAGGTACCCGT
>CAZFWE010000007.1:0-18748 GCA_964522685.1 uncultured bacterium
GAAAGACTGCAAAAAATTTTGCGATGGTTTTTAAAAATGGAAATTGAAAAATCCAGGTATTCGGTAAGAAATCAAACAAGAAATACTTTCCTCCATAATTATGCAAACAATCCAATCTCAGAGGAAGTCATTTTGTGATTTTAGGTGACTTCTTTCTTTGTAAAAATCGTTTCTTGCTTTGTTCTTTATGCCGTCAATTTCTACTCTGTCATATCCATCTTGAAGCATGTGTTCTTCTGTCTGACCGAGAAACTTGTAGCTCCATTGTTTAGTATTTGCATCTACTGGTTCATAGATTTCCCAGAAGGATGTTTTGAATTCATCAAAATAATATGCATTAAGCTGGGCTATTTTTTCTTTTTTTCAATTGATCGTTCGTACAGAAAAAAAAGCCTCCCAGGCCGCTAGCGCAAAGCATGACTACAGAAAGGGAAAATATAAAGAAGCGTTTCATTTTATCTACTCATTTTTTCTTTTTTTTGTATTTGCTTCACTTTCTTTTATCAATGCACCATATATTGAAATTTGGATGTATTCGTAGTTACGCATCAATATTTTCGACATGTCTTGAGATTTTTCATATTGTTTCTGAAATTTATTTATAGCTGTCTCAAATTTCGAATATACTTCTTCCGAAAGTTTTATTTTTTCTTCTTCAGTTAAATGGGCTTTATTATTTAATATGAATTCGCTTGAAAGTACGATTAAATCTTCCATTGATTTTTCGATGGTTTTGGCATTTTGCATTGATTGAATTCGCATTTTCTGTATTGATACAGTGTCAATAGTTCTATTAAGATTGAATACGGCAGTGGCAATTTCCCGAGCTATCATGAACTGGGCTTCTTGTTCAAAAGTCTTTCCTAAATTTTCAGAAATTAACGCGATTTCATGAATAATCGGATCCCCATTATGACTCGATATTCTCCTTAATGTATTAGCGGTATTCTCGAATTTCAGAGAAGTTGCGTTGATATCTGATTCAGTTTTCCCCTTGTCTTGGCATATTTCAGATAGCCAAATTAAATTATTTATGACCGCAAGGGTGTCGTCGTGTTTCTGTATCGCCGCATATTTTTTATTTTTAAAATATTTAATAGTGCATGCAGTAGAAGTTGATGCAGTCGCAATAAATATAGCGATTAAAAGAATTGTTTTTACATTAAATTTGAATTTTTTAGCTAATTTCATGGGGAATAATACCAGCTATTGCCGCCATCATAGGTATGTGAGCTTGATCCATCACTATTGTAGTAGCTATTTCCTCCATCGTATGTATGGGAGCTTTGGCCATTGTTGTAATACCAGGAATTTCCGCCATCATAGGTGTGGGCGCTAGATCCATTATTTCCATAGTACGAGTTGCCACCATCGTAAGTATGCAGGTTTGATCCGTTGCTGTTATACCACGAGTTTCCTCCGTCATAAGTGTGAGAAGAGGACCCATCGCTGTGATAATAACTATTCCCTCCGTCATAGGTGTGAGAGCTGCCAGCTGCGAATAGGCTTGTACAGACAGTAATTGCAAGTACGGCAGTTCCAATACTTATAAATTTAAACATTTATTTTTTCCTTTGATTGTTTTTGTATAACTAAAATATTTAAAATCATTTTATAACTTGTGTTATTATAGAATTAAGTGAGATTAAAATGTACTCATAATCATTTGTTAGTACTCGTCGTCTGTGGAATTTTGAGTAGAAAGCTCTTACCCTCTGTATTTAGAGGCAATGAAGTGACAAATCCTAAGAACAGAAAAAAGACTCCAGCACGAGTAGCATTTGGAAAAGTCGTCAGGCAAAAACGCCAACACTTAAAATTGACTCAAGAGGTACTAGCCGAACGTGCGCAGCTCCATCCAACGTATATTGGTTCAGTAGAGAGAGGCGAAAGAAATATTGCCCTAGAGAACATCATTGCCTTAGCAAAGGCTCTTGGATGTTCTTCGAAACATCTGATGCCAGATTGATCTTTATAAACATTTATTCATTAAAAATTGTCCGAATAAAATCGTCAAACCAATCATAATTCCTGCCGCCATATATTTAAATCAGCTACTATAAAGCTCGAATCGGGTCTTGTGAATATTTGACTCAATTAGAGTTTTTGCGAGCTTCTTAAACTTAGTTTCAACAAATCCGTTTTCGAAGAGTCGCTTGGCTAAATTTGTCAGATTATCATGATCAGTTGAAGCAGTACGTACATGTTCATAAATTTTTGATCTAAATGGATCGCTTTGAGTCCATATTGAAATTTCATGATTAATTTCGGCCTGCTGTTTTTGAAATCTGCATCGAACCTTACAGCTCCAAAAAAGAAGAGGAAATATTTAGTAGTTAAAATTGCAAACTTTCAAATACTTTCTTAGAGACCGCCCCTACAGAAGGTAAGGACGGTTGGAAATAACTGATGGTTATCCTGGGTAACCATAGAATCTTGCTACTCGGGATCCGAGTGAGGTTGGCGTTGCATAGGCTGCATCGGCTACGCAATCGGTGCCGACCTGCGCCACTTCTTTGACCTTTTCTGCAGCAGTATCAATTGCGACATCGTTGACGGGTCCATATAGAGTGGCTGTTATAGCCTTTACTGGTACTTTTACTACGTTCACCAATGCGGAAACTCCAATCCCATAGGCTTCTTTTACAACTTCTTTTGTTGGCTCTGGATCCCAATCAACAATCGGTGCTTGTCCATGGATTCCTTGGTTGTGAATAGATGCTGCCATAAATTTCTCCTTATGGGTTTTGCGGGTTTAGAAGACTATGGAGCCTACAACATTCGAATATTTTTTTGGAAATTAAAAAAATCATTTATATAAATTATGTGATTTAAAAAATATTATTTTAATATCGCCCACAAAGTTAAAAAGGCCATCGACCTAGTAACGGGTGTCTTTAAGTGCATCGGGTTTCGGAGAGGCGTTAGCCACTTCTCTTCAGATATCTACCCTACAACGAGTAGGGTAATATTTTAACATTGGCAATGGAGAGACGTTTCAATTTTAGCCTTGCAAAGGATCATTTTAATTCCAATATATTCGGGATTTCCTTAATTTATTTGACTTTACTTGGCAAAAGAGGCCGCGTATGGCAGTAGATACAATCCTCCCCCAGCTCATTTGCAAATGGAAATTGGAGGGAGCAAATCACCTAGAAGTACGAGTACAAAACAATCAGGCAATCGGCCTGAAAGTCCGTGTACTCAATACACAGACGCAAACAATGTGGCAATCAGAGAAGCAATTTCCTATAGGATCGGTTTTTGACCGCTGCGTTTGGAAGGGAAATCACGATCATGGAGCCGAAACAAGATTTTTCCGCAGTGATTTGAACCGAAAAGCTTCTCGGATTACGGTAGACATCCAAAAACAGATAATTCATGCCAGTACATTTGATCATTTTAATGATGAAACGCTCAGAAGAAACAACTTAGATGTTGACCCGGAGACAGGCATCTCCACTTGGAAAACTCTAGGTGAGAGGCGTGAGAATGCTCATGACCCCTTAGCAGAAACGGGTATGATTCGTACCATCGGTGGCATAGAGGAGGCGATCGTAAAAATATGGTCTAAGGTAGGAGCCGATGGCGCAGTTGTCCATCTTATTCGATCCGGCGGCGGGTTGATATACTCTCTGATGCGTCCGGCTTCTGAAAGGATTGTTGCCCCATTTGCTTTGCCACAAGGAAGATCAGTTGAGGATGCGATTGCGATATTATCTAATCGCAGGTGTGAAGTTGGAGATGACAATAGTGTTCGATTTGTAAGACAGCCTGATCCAGAGCACGCTGCCGTTTTAGTTCCGGAACTTGCCCTTCTTCCAGGACCTGGACCAATGCATGTTGGAGAGGAGGTCGTAAAAGTATGGCCTGATGCAAGAGCAGATGGAGCAGTCGTTCAACTTGTTCGTTTAGGCAATACTTTAAAATATGCGATAATTCCGCCAGTTGGACTTACCATTAAACTTCCAGTCGTATTGCCGGATCCTGTTGTTTTACAGAACGAGCTTGGGGTTCGCGATAGAATGTCAATTGAAAATATAATTAAATCTATTATCGAAAAATTAAATAATCTTGAATGCGTTCTTGGATTGGATAACATCGTTAGATTTAAAAGCGAAATAGATAAAGAAATTCTGATCGACAACGATAATTGGGCTTTAACTTTGATTAATGGGGGGCTCCCATACAGTACGTCTAACCCCCTAACATGGGGAGGCCATGCCAATATATATATAGAAAGTATGGAAAATGGCGTTCCTTTTTTGCGCAGGGCGCATTTAGTTAGTTCAAGGACCGACTCCTACACAGGTCATATCTCTATGAAATACATAAAATACGACCTCAATGAAGTAAATTCCAAAAGTGTGACCTGGCTGCGCTCGAGGGAAAAAGTGGAAAAAATGATCCGTAATATTGAGCATGATATAGAAAGTCAGTGCCAAGGGTATTTTCCAGTGGGTCTCGATTTGAGAGGGCAAGGAGCCAGGGGCGTTAAATACATTGATGACAATGGTAATGTTATTCATAATTGTTACACATGGGCTAAGAGTAAACTAGAACTTGCTGATTTGTTTTTATATCAAGGGGCTTCCACCGATGTTCTTGATCGAACGTCGATCTTGAAAATGCCTAAATTGCGTATAAACCACGACTCAGTATATTCGAGGGAGAGAATAGCGCCATTAGGTATAGATATAACCGAAGAACTTCATGAAATTCTTGGCAAAAAGCCCTGGAAGTTAATTAAAATTCAAACAGGACTGAATCAAGAACAACAACAGATTAAAATCCAAGGGAAAACGTTGTTTGTGATTCCAAAATCCGAAGATATCAATCGAATAACAATTCGTGTTAAAGTTTCGGGGGAGGAAGAACAAAATATTGACATGACGGAATTTGTGAAAGAAAAGCTCAGAGCCAAAGAAAAAGCAAGAAAATCATACAACAACATTGAATTTCAGATCATGATGAAAAAAAGAGGTGAGGAAGACCTTGAGAGAGTTTTGGATAAGAGGTCTTGGGATTTAGACAGAGATACAGGATGTATACTGCAATAAAAATGGAGAACATATTATGAATTTAACAGAGGCTCTTAGTCGATTTACTTTTACTCAGGATTTCATGGACATTACAGCCAATGCAAGAGCGACAATATCCTTTTGGGGACAACGCTGTATTTCAGTGCCCGGATATGAAGGAACGTTCTCTATCGATAATTTGGCAGAGTCTATCATAGAATTAGTGCACCAAAACCATTTCAAATTTACTCAAGAACAGCGTGACGTCGGCGCAGTAATTGCCATGCATATTACTCGATTATATAACGAGAGTGATGAAGCTGTTGCAAACAGTTGTTGCTTCAAGAGGATATGCTGCGCCATACGAAGGTTTTTTGCCCAATTTTCTATCGGTTATGTTGGATCTTCCAAGACTACGACTTCTTTGGTTCGTTGGGTTTGGCATGACAATCACGACTGTGGTTTTAACGAAGTATTCCATTATTATACTCAACAGCAATTTTTAGAGAAATTTGGAAGAGAGCCCAATCACGATGATATATGGTCAAATCCTTTTGAAGATACTTCTACTGCACTTGGATATAAACAATGCCCATTATTAGCAAGAGAAAGATATCAGGCGGGTATAGCCATTACTGCCAGTTAACGCGCGCAAATAATAAATATTTTGTTACTTGGGATTTCCAGATCCGGCTTCCTTCAGTACCCTGTAAACGGTAGCTTCCCCTATTCGCAACTGGGCCGCCAGAGCCCTTCGCGTCATTCGCGTTTCCGATAGGCGAATAACTTCATTAACGATCTCCTTGGCAAGAGGTTTCCGTCCCTTGAACTTCCCTGCTGCTTTCGCTTTTGCTATCCCCTCTCTCTGTCTCTCTAACATGATCTCTCGTTCGAACTGGGCAATGCCGCCCAGCATCGTTAACATGAGTTTTCCGGTAGGGGTTTGAGTATCAATTCCTAAATTGAGGATTCGTAGTGATACATTCTTTTTTTCGAGTGATTGAACGATTGCTAGCAGATCAGCGACAGATCGAGCTAGGCGATCAAGTTTAGTGACCACTAATACATCGCCCTCTCTAACGAATTCAATTGCAGCTTGCAGCTGCATTCTGCTCGCTACCGAGGATATTTGCTCTTGGTAGACTTTTTCACATCCAGCGGACTTAAGGTCTCTGAGTTGAGCTTCTAGTCCGGCAACTTGGTCCGTGGTTGATGTTCTTGCGTATCCGACAATCATTTTCTATCACATGAGTTTAAGAGATTTTGTTGGATGTCTATCTTAAATAAGAAGTTCATTTAAATGATAGAGGTTTTAGCGCCTACCATTAGATCTTGGTCTATTGATAGATTTCTGTGGGTTCAATCACTCTCTCTGTGGCTCGTTCTAATATCTTTCGTAGATGATCAGTGGAAGGATGGTTATAAATCTGAGAAGAACGCACGTCTTGGTGATTGGTGATTTTCATCGCGTCGAGAACAGTAGCTCCCGATTCGGCTAACAGAGTCCTGCAGGTATGTCTGAGAGAGTGAAAGACAATACCAACCCTGTTGAGATTCGCTCTTTTCAGGGCAAAGTTGAATGCGGTGCGAATATCCAAAGGGCGTTTATTCAGGCGGGGAAATATCTCATAGGAGAGGTCTTCTACCCGCTCTTTCTTGAATAAATTTTTTAAAGCTTGTGTGACAGATCGAGTCATAGGAACGGTATGTGGGGAACCATTTTTGGTAGTCTTTAAACGGATCAGATTCTTCTGAAAATCGATGTTTTCCCAGTGCAATCCTAAAATCTCTCCACGACGCATCCCTGTGCCTAGTCCAATCAGCACGATATAGTAGAGATAGGGGTTTTTGCTCTCTTTACAGGCGTCGAGAAGTGATCGACACTCATCAGGCGTTAAAGATTCTCTTGAAGTGTGGTTGGCTATTGGGGGTTTTCTTACTTTGAGCACGGGGTTTTCGTTGATCCAAAACCAATCTTTGATAGCGGCTTGGAAAACGCACTGGAGGGAGATCAGATAATATCGCACTGTGGCGTTAGCTCTTTTTTTGCCCTGACGAGTTGGTTCTGAGAGCAGCTGATTTTTGCAATCGGTAAGGAGTTTAGGAGTGATTTCTGAAAGATAGAGATGACCGATTCGGACATTCCACCATTTGAGATGGCGTTCCACATCTGCAGCGCTTCCTGGGGGCAACATGTCTTTAATGTAGAGATCAATGGCTTCGCGGAGTGTTCGATCTTTTAAAGTCTCTTTAGACACAATCCCTTTGTGGATTTCATAGAGGGTGTGTTTTCCCCATTGTTCTGCTTCAAGTTGTGTGTCGAATGTCCTCGCTTTTCGGTAGGAGAGGCCATCTTTCCACGTCTCGATGATCATTTGGAATTTGGAATTGCCGTGTTTATCGCGGCGAATGCGAATGTGCCCTTCGCCTTTTTTGCGTGGCGGTAGTTTTTTGGGAGCTGTCTTCTTCATGCGACTCTTCACTTAAAAAGTTTAGCGAAGATCATATAAGAAATGCTATAATCCTGACAGAAAACTCTGACAAAAGGATTTTTCAGGATTTTTGAACAAGGAAATATTTGGTAACGTCCTTGAGCCAGAACGAGATAAGAAGATGGGGCAACCAGGATTTGAACCTGAGACCGACGGGTTATGAGTCCGCTGCTCTAACCACTGAGCTATTGCCCCAAGGAGATCGAATTATATGCACCGATCCTATTTTTGGCGATGTACGTTTATTATGGCGCTGTTTCTACTCTCAGTTCCGGTTTGAGACTCATTGCTTCCACATGTCTAAAACCCGAAGCCATAGTTAATCGTCGCGTAAATACCGTTATTGGGAAGGTTGTAATAGCGGCTCTTGGCAAAGGCGGCAGCCGAGAATTGCATTTGCACGAAGTTTGTGTTCGCAAATTGATAGCCAATGGTGAGGGGAATGTCGAGGGTTGGAGTGATACGGCGAATGGATTGGTTCTTTTCAACTTTCTCGGTGATCTGTGCAATGCGAGCAGGGTCTTGGGCGTTTTCTGCTTTTCTTTGACGTTCAATCTCAAGTTTGTTTTCACGATTGCGATTTTCTTGAGCAAGCGCTCGGGAAAGGTAGGTCAGCCCACCGGAAAGTCCTGCGCCGATGTAAAAAGAACTATGCGTTTTCGCAAAGCCTTGGGAAGTAATCGGGAAAAAAAGGAAGGAGTATTGCCCAAACACTGTCTGCGTGTGCTGGTTCGCCTGCGCGCTGATAAAGTAGTCTTTTGCATGAATGTCCGCAAAATGACGCATCCCATACGAAAGGTTTGGGGCGATCACATCCATCGCACCCTCATGGACAGGTGCGGCAGCTCCAACCATGAAATACGAGATTGTGTCTTTGACTTTAGGCACTTTCAGAAGGTTGGACGTGGGTTCGACGGCTTGCAGCGTCGCGACGAGTAAAAGGAGCGAGAGAATGGTTTTCTTCATTGAAGGGTTCCTGTTTTAGTGAATGATTTTATAGCGAGGGTCGTTTTTTGGGGTAGAAAAATCAGATAAGATGACCTAAATTTTTAACTTTATTTCGACGCTCATATTTATTTTTTTAGTTGCTTTAGTAAGGGGCTAAGGGTGAGGTCGGTAAGGGAGTAATGGGAAAAATCGGGGGAAGGGAGTATGATGGATGGCTATGGACCAGACCATAGAAGATAGTCATAAGCGGCAAAAAGAGACGAGCCGAGCCCTCTTATGGACAAATTTACTCAATGAGCCATTGTTTACGCTCTACGGGTTTCTAAGCTTCATATTGTATAAAGATCTAGGCGCTTCGGCGTTTTCGATTTCATTGATGATCGCGCTAAAGCCAATCGTTACGATCCTATGGTTCTATTGGAGCGAAGGGTTGAAGGGTGGGGGGGGGAAGCTGAAGTCGAATGCACTCTGGGCGGGTTTCTGGATGCGGGCTCCGTTTTTGCTGTGTCCATGGTTCGACGGCATTTGGTTTGTGATTCTAGCCGCGGTTAATTATATGTTTTTCTATCGGGCTGGTATCCCGGCATGGCTCGAAATTCTAAAACGGAATCTGAAAGAAGGGAAGCGCGAACGGGCATTTTCTTGGAGTACGGCGTTGTCGTACGCCGAAGGGGTGGTGCTGTCGCTCGGGATGGGCGGAATACTGGACAAAGAACCGGGACTTTGGAAGTTTTTGTTTTTCGGGGCTGCGTTAGTGGGGATTGCGTCGCTCTGGCTGCTCGCACGGATCAAGGTCGAAGACTCAATGGAAAAAGAGGCGCCTAGGCCGACGCTGAAGGAGCTGATCGTTCGGCCCTGGCGTGATAGCTGGGATCTAATGCGCAAACGGCCCGATTTTTCGATATTTCAATGGGGCTTTATGCTTAGTGGCTTCGGGATTATGCTGATTCAGCCGGTTTTGCCGCTCTTAGCGGTCGATTGGCTCGGCGTTAGCTATGTCGAAATGGGTGCGGCAGTGTCGATCGCGAAAGGACTCGGGTTCGTGGTCAGCTCGCCGATGTGGGCAAGATGGTTCGAACGGGCGCCCATTTTAAAAGTCTCGAGTAGGGTATTTTTCTTATGTAGTCTCTTCCCCTTTATGCTCGCGCTGTCGCCGTTTGGGCTGTGGTGGTTCTACTTGGCCTATTTCTGGTACGGGGTCGGGCAAGGAGGAAGTCACTTGGTCTGGCATATGTCGGGGCCGGTGTTCGCAGGCAAGGAGGAAAGTTCCAGGTACACGGGTGTAAATGTGGTAATGGCGGGTCTAAGAGGAGCCGTAGGGCCGGGATTGGGCGGTTTGCTCGCGGTTATGATCGGCCCGATCCAGGTTCTTTGCATCAGCGGCGCTTTCTGTTTCTATAGCGGAATATTTCTTTTGAAAAAATTCTCTTTCTTTGAAAAACAACGGGAGATATAGGGATATTTTAGAGGTATCCCTATGCGCTCACTTTCTTTTTTGATCTCCCTTTCTCTTGTCGGGTCGCTATTTGCGGGCGAAATTGTCCCCATTAGTACGGCAGATTCTGTCAGCGCCAAAGAGGAGGTCGCCGTCTTTATGACGCGCACCGACGGATTGCCCGGAGAGGTGCAGTACGCAACAGACCCCTATTTCGAAGGCTATTTGCAAGCTTTGATCGACATGCATTATTCGGAATATCGGGTGATTGTGATCGTGAAGAAGAGAAAGGTCTGGCTTGCGAATCTGCCAAAAAATAAGATGCTCGAAAAATCGATGGTTGCGTTTGTTAAGGATGTCCCAGGTGTGAAGGAGGTGTATGTTCTCGAAGGAGTCCCGCCTGAAGATGAAGAGCTGAGGGAGAAATATGTAAGAAGGCCGCAGACGACGGGAGTCTGGTTTCCACAAATGACGGAGCTATTCCAGCCACTCATCGCAGATCCTAGGAATGTAACGTATATCCTAGGCTACAGGGCCGGCGACGAGGTCATCGGTCCAAAAACGGCCAATATCTCTCTAGGCGATGATTTTGCGATTTACCGCTGGATCGATGTTATCTACGGCGGCGATTTGCAGATTGGAATTGAGGCGGGAATCTGGTCGGTATTCAATTTAGATCCTCATCCGAATGTTCAGGGCGGCACTGAATTGGTCAATACAGATTTCTATGTTGGCATCCCTGTTACTTACGCGAAGGATAAATGGTCGTTTCGCTTCCGAGTGTACCATATCTCGGGCCACTTGGGCGATGAGTATATGGTGAACCACCCGAGCGTAGTCCGCGTTAATCCCAGCAACGAGTATGTCGAGTTCGCGGCATCCTATCAGGCCACAGAAGCAATCCGCGTGTATGCAGTGCCGGGCGCGATTGTCCATAGCGACCCGACGTATAAGTGGCAGCCGATGTATATCGATTACGGGACTGAAGCCAGATTTTTAGGTCATAAGTCTCATTATCAAAAGCTCTATGGAACGCTCTTCTTGGCGATGCATTGGCGCAATTTACAACAGCTCGATTGGAATTTCGATGGTACCTACCGATTCGGATACGAATTGTCTAAACTTCAGGGCATTGGTCGCAAGCTTAGGCTTTTTGTAGGTTTTCACCACGGATATTCTTTGGAAGGCCAGTTCGCTAAAGAGCGGACTCACTACTGGGAATTCGATCTCAACTATGGGTTTTAATTTTTTAGTTTTGTATTCTCGCTTCGATGAAAAGTTTCTTTCTCTTTTGCCTTGCTGCATTCTCTATTTCTGCGAGTCCCAATGTAGAGCTTTTCATGTATTGGCAAGCATGGGCAAAAGGTGATGAGCTGTTCCGGCAGAAAGAAGGTTTTTTGCCGCAGCTTCGGAAGAGGCTGAATGATCAGGGCATCGAAATCAAGAGTTGGGAACTGGACCGCTATCGGAACGGCCTCCTTTCTTGGGAAACAATAGAGAGTTTTGAAGACCTCTGGCATTGGTGTTTCCCGCGGAAGATCGAGTGCAAAGATGCAAAATGGGTTTTCTGGAGCTTGGGACCAGTGCTGAAAAAGATGCATTTCGGCGGTGTTCCGAAGGAAAAAATGGTTCTTTTTCTCTGGGAGCCTCCGACGGTAGAGAAAGAAGGGTACAATCCCGAAGTGCAAAAACTCTTCGGCAAGATCTACACTTGGGATGATGATCTTGTGGATGGGGTGAAATTCTTCAAGTTTTACTATCCAGAGCTGCGGGAAAAACAAGTCGATCTTGTGCCTTTTAAAGAGAAAAAATTGTGCACGATGATGGCGACGAGGCTTTCGAGCAAGCATCCGAAAGAGCTTTATTCGGAGCGTGAAAAAGTGATCCGCTTTTTCGAGGACAAGCCGGGCCTTTTTGATCTCTATGGCCGCGGATGGGAAAAAAAACGATTCGCCAATTGGAAGGGAATGGCCGCCGACAAGATTGACACGATCAAGAAGTACAAGTTTAGCATCTGCTATGAGAACATGCGCGATGTCCGAGGTTATATCACAGAGAAGATTTTCGATTGCTTTGCTGCGCAGAACGTCCCTGTGTACTGGGGCGCGAGCAATGTGGCGGAGTATATTCCAGCGGATTGCTTGATCGATCGGAGAACGTTCAAAGATGAAGAGGAATTGCTCGGCTTTTTACAAGGAATGAAAGAGGAAGAATACAATGGGTATTTGAAGCGAATTACGGCGTTTCAAAGGAGCAAAGCAGCGAAACTTTTCTCGATAGACCACTTCATCGAAACCTTTCTGACCATTTATGATTTTGAGACTGTGCAGAAACCGTCTGGACAGACAGGGCCGGTTTTGCCGATCTCCAATCGGTTTTCAAAGAAGCGGCGCAAAATAGAAAGCCCTTGCTCTGCCGTCTGGATGCAATAGAAGCAATTGGAGACCCATTCGGAGCCTTTGATGGTCCCAGTTTCGCGGTTGAGCTGAAACCGGGAGGTGATTTTTCGTTTCCAGTAATCATACTCTCCGAAAAGGAGAACGGGATTCGTAGGACAGCTTCCTGTTTTGCGGCGCACTTCTTCGAGGGCATATTCGAAATCCATGCCGATGCCACCAGGCAGGATGATAGGGATGTCGAGGAAGAATTCCGATTGCCTTTCGACGAGGCGGTCGAGTCGATAGGTCATCTTGGCATCGATATAAGCGTTCTGTTTTTGTTCGTTGACGACGCTTTTGTCTTTTTGGCGGAAGTCGACGATGTTAGCACAAGAGAGGATGTTGAGCTTTTTGGCGACGCGATTGCCCACTTCCATCGCGCCGGGGCCGCCGCCTGTGAGAAGTGCTAGAGGAGTGTCTTTGCAAAGAAGGGGATGGGAAACGGAATCTCTCATCTCTAGAACTCCTTGCAAGAGAAGAAAGAGCTCTCTTTCAAAGGTGCCTTCAAGGAGATTCGATCCGTAGACGCCGAAGATGGTCGCTTTGCGGAAGGGTTCCACCAGTGGGAGAGGGACGAACATGCCAGTCTCTTTTTCAGGGCGGAGGACGTACTGCAGGATCTTGCCAGAAATGTCGTCGACCCAAAAGCAGGGAATGGCGAATTTCGCAAGGTCGATGAGCATTGAGCGGTCTTCGTGGGAAAAAAAGCCATTGTGTGAACAAGAGGCGAATTGGAAATAGATGCGTTTGAGGCAGCAAGTGACGTGGTCCGAGCAGAGCATCCGTTTTAGAAGAGGTGTGGGAAGGTGGCGCGATAGCAAGATACCTTGGGAGGTGATGAGCCCGTTTTCGATCGCGCGCAAAAATGGGAATTGCGGTTGATGTTCGATGTATTTTTCGACGATGAGGGCTTGCCTTGAAGGGTGGGTAAGCCCTGGGAAATCATGTTTGTAAGGATCGCGAATGACCCAATCTTTTGGGGCAAGATCATGCATTTGGGTGCCTTTGACAACGAAGACAGCGGCTAGGTGGTTTAGCGGCTCGGGGGCGGTAGCAAAGGCTTTAAAGAGACTTTTCGGATCTTCGAGTGAGGAAAGAAGCTGATCGCGGTCGGAGAAAAAAACGTGCTCACGGTGAGGTTCGAGGGTGAAGAATTCAAGCGGAATATCGTCTAGGATTTGGTTTGAAGAGCCGAAAAGTTCATAAATATCGCCCGAGCCAACGGTGTCTGGCTGGAGGACTGAAGCCGATGTGTGGTGGTAGCCTTGCGGCAATAAGTGGTCGACTACGTGCGCATAGACGGTACGGATGTGAAGCGGCGCAGTCCGGACAAGGAGTATATCGTCGTCGCGCACGAGCCGGGGGGCCCCGATTTGCCAATCATGATGCAGGTGCAAAAGCAAGCGCATTTTCGAAAAATTGCAACCTAGCGCTTTGGCCAAGGTCGGTAAAAAACCATAGACGCTCGGTTCGTAGGTGACGATGCCGTCTTTCAGGGAGACGAAGGCGACGGTGCGCCCGTCGATTTTTTCCAAAACCAAATCGTTACTTCCTTCGAGGCCGCCGAGTGAAAGCAGGGGGCGCCCTTTGCGGTCAGCGCGGCCGAACATTCGGAGGAGGTATTCGGGATCTCGGACCCGGCGTCGATCGTCCGCGGCAAAAAGCTTTCCGATGTAGCTCCCGAGAGGTAACAAGTCGAGGATCGCTTTCGCTGCATCGCCGATCCCTTCGAGTTCTACTTTTACACGCACGGAGTTATTTTTCCGATCCCACTCGTATTCGCGCCCGATGCCGTTCACGCCAAGCTGGGCAAGAGTGCTTTTCAAGTTAAAAAAGATAAGCTGCGGATCAATCTCATAGCCGACAAAGACGGGAGAGATATTTTCGATGAGTACGGTGGCGATCTTCCTTTTTACATCGAGGGTTCTCAGATCGATGATCTTACCGTCTGGAGTGACCAGGTCAAAATGTTGGTTCGATAGATAACTTTCCACAATTTGGACTATACCATAGTCCCTCAATATCCTTTTCCCTTTTCGTATTTTCCAATGAGATGGGCTTCTTTGAGGATATGGCCTTTCATTGCGGATTCCACCTCTTTTTTCGAAGCGCCTGGAGGGAGATCGAGCCTTTTATCGAGCGCGTAAAGCTTGAAGAAATAACGGTGCTCACGGTCGGGAGGACAGGGACCTTCATACTTGTTTTTCCCGCTGGTGTTTTTCCCTTCGATACCCGGCGGCGCTGCATGTTCGGCGAAATGCTTGGTTTCGGGAGGGATGTTGAAAACGATCCAGTGATCCCACATCCCGTCTTTTCGGATCGATGAAGGCACATCGGGATCCTCCATCAGGAGGACAAGAGATTGTGCATCGGATGGAATATTGTGGAATTCCAAGGGAGGATTGATGTTTTTTCCTTCGCAAGTATAGACGGAAGGGATAATGGATCCATCTGCAAACGCCTTACTTGTCAATTGCATGCCAGCCTCTCTTGAGTATAATTCGGCCAAATAGTAATCTTTTTTGGTTAAGCCTCAAAGAAAAAAATGATAACGCCACACAGTTTCGGTACGCATAATGGCTCGTTTCACGCTGACGAAGTAACGGCTTGTTCGCTATTGCTTCTCTTCGACAGGATCGATCGCAATAAGATCCAACGGACGCGAGATCCGGCGATTTTGGAAACATGCGAATACGTTTGTGATGTCGGCGGCATCTACAATCCCGCGTTGAAACGCTTCGACCACCATCAAGCGGATTACCGCGGGCCTCTTAGCTCCGCAGGAATGGTTCTTCTCTATCTGAAAGACAGCGGGTTTTTAGATCCTCACTCCTACGACCATTTGAATAAATCGCTGATCCTCGGCGTCGATGCTCATGACAACGGCATTGCAAAACTCGAGCAGGGAACTGCGAGTTTTTCCCAGGTTGTTTCTAATTTCCTGCCGGCCGAATACGACGCTTCCCCCGAAGAAATGGATAAAGCGTTTTTCGCAGCTCTCGAATTTGTGCTTGGTCATCTCAACCGATTGAAAGGGCGTTTCGCATATACCCGCGCCTGCCAGGCCATCGTGCGAGAAAAAATGTCGGAAGGATCGAACGCGTTGATTTTTGAAGCATCGCTCCCTTGGATGGAGAATTTCTTCGAGCTCGGAGGGGATTATCATCCTGCGCAGTTCGTGATCATGCCTTCGGGCGGCCATTGGAAGTTGCGAGGCATCCCGCCTTCCTTGAACGAGCGGATGAAAGTGAGAAAAGCTCTTCCCGAAAATTGGGCGGGATTGCGCGACGAAGAATTGAAAAAAATCACCGGCATCCAGGGCGCGATTTTTTGCCACAAGGGGCGTTTCATATCGATCTGGGAGACGAAGGAGGATACTCTGAAAGCTCTCCATTTAGCGCTAAAAAGAGGATAACAACCTAATATGACAACAATATTCGGATTAATCATAGAAGGAAAATTGCCTTGCAAGAAAGTGTTTGAAAACGAAAGGATCCTGGCTATTGAGGACCTTTATCCCGTCGCTCCCGTCCATATTCTCATCATGCCGAAAAAGCCGATCCCCAATTTTCAGAACATCGAGTCTGAAGATCATAGGCTTATCAGCGAAATTATCGAAGTGGCGCAGAAAATTGCGGAAGAGAAGGGGATTGCAAATGGCTATCGGCTTCTTACAAACAACGGTCCCGATGCTGGCCAAACAATTTTTCATCTCCATTTTCATTTGATCGGCGGAAAAGTCCTCGGCCATATCGCTTAATCTCTTGCAGAATTTTCCAGCATGACCTAAGAAAGAATTTATGGCGCATTGGCTTTCGATTGTTCTTTTGGCAACGCCCTTAGCCTTGAACGTCCCCACGGTCAATGAGGGGGTTCGGAGGGTGCAGGCTCATCTCTTGATTGATGACGCCACCTCGGCACTTCGAGAAGCGGAAAGTCTTGCGCAACAATTTCCTGATTCAATCGAAGCGGGCTCTGCTCTCATCGAAGCGTTAGCGGCGGCCGGAATGCAGTCCCGAGCTCTTGATGAATGGAACCGCCTCTCTTTGCGTTATCCAAGTCTTCTAGGCGAGCGGCACCTTTTAGAAGAGATTTCCTGGGGCATTTTGAAAAAAGAACTTTCCTCCACTCAATATTCGGTGCGTCTAGCTGCTCTTATCGGTTCCTATTTGACGCGTGATGTTCGCGCCCTTCCGATCTTGTTGAAGATGATGCGCGATTCGAACGCGATGATCCGCTCGGTTGCTGTACAGATGTGCACTGCCTACGGCGACGCGCCCCTCAAAGATGAGATCGAACGGATGATGATCCAAGAGAAAGTGTGGATCGTTCAGATGGGAGTCATTAAAGCGGCCGGAATGCTCAAGATGAAAACAGCTCTGCCTAGACTTCACCAATTAGTGCAATCTGAAAAAGCGATGATCGAAGAGCGGCAAGTCGCGATCGAAGCACTGATCCATATTTCCGATAAGATGCAGCCTGAAGAAGTAGCACGGCTTTCCCGCAGCAGCAGAGCAGGGTTGCGTCACCTTGCGTGCGCGATTGCAACCCATTTTGAAATGAAAGAAGTTAAAGAAGAGATAATCAAACTACTCAGCGATGCTCATCCCGACGTGCGTGTCGCTGCGCTGAATGCTCTCGGCCTCTTCTACCGGAAAACTATGACCAATGAAGAGGTTAAAGAAGCCTTGAAAAGCCGACTTGAGGAAAATGAACCGAGAGTGGCCATCACGGCCGCTTGGGTTGCCCAGTTGATTGATCCCGCTCTTGGACCGCCTGTCTTTGAAAAATGGCTTCAGAATAACTTAGCCGAAAACAGAAGACTCGCCGCAGCTGCGCTTGCTTCAACAGGGGATAGGGGAGTCGCTCTTTCCATCAAGGTTTTAAAAAACAGCAACATAGACCCCTATGTCCGCGCCAATGTCGCTCTCGGGTTGATTGGGCAGCGGCAGGAAGTACAGCTCGCCTCTGATTGTATCTACGAATTTCTCATGAGCGAAAAGAAAATGTGGATGTGGGACAATCGTCTCAACCCGCTCTTCCAAATCTTGAGCCCCAGCCAAGTGCGCCATATCGATCAGATCCCGAATTATCCCGAAGCAATCGACCAAATGACTCGCCTCAACCTCGTCTCGCTTCTAGCGATGGTCGAAGATCCTCGTGCCACATCCGCCTTGAAAAGCTACTTGCACTCGAGAAAATGGCAGATCACTGGCGTGGCCGCAGCTACTCTACTTCAGGAAGGGGATGAGAGCTCTCTCGACCTCGTGCGCGCACTGCTCGAAGACAGCGATCCTCAGATCCGGCTGCAGGCATGCCTTGTTCTCGCCATGTACGGCAAAGACGAAACGGTCTTGAAAGAACTCCAGGGAGCATATGCAGGTGCAGATTTCGAGATGAAACTTCATATTTTAGAAGCATTAGGTTCTATTGGAAGCGGCGAGTCGTTCAGTTTTCTCATCGGCGTATTGCGCGAGCCTTTTCCTCTCCTTCGCGTTGCTGGGGCCGCGGCATTGATCCAAGGGATCCACCGGTGAACAAAAAAGTAACGGAAGCGCAAAAATATTTGCAGGAGCAGCACCTTGATGGGTGGCTTCTCTCTGATTTTCACCGCAGCAATGAGCTCGCTCACCGATTTTTGGAAATTCCCCTTTCAAAAATGACTACGAGGCGTTTTTTTTACTGGATTCCAGCCAAAGGAGATCCCATTCGGATTGTCCACGCCATCGAAGCCGACGTGCTCGACGCCTGGCCCGGCGAAAAAAGAGTTTTTTCGACCTGGCAGGCCCTCGAAAAAGAATTGAAAAACGTCTTGAAAGGCAAACAGCGAATCGCAATGGAATATTCGCCAAAAAACGCAATTCCTTACGTCTCGAAAGTCGATGCCGGGACCGTCGATCTCATTCGCTCTTTTGGTGTGGAAGTGGCCACGAGCGCTGATTTTCTCCTCTATTTCACCTCCGTATTGACGGAAGAGCAGCTGAAAAGCCAGCAGAGAGCTGCCAATGCATTGAACGAGATTGTCAATAGAGCTTGGGACCTTATCGCAAACGCCTTGAAACTCGGAAAAACCATCACAGAATGGGATGTCCAAGCGCACATCTTGAGAGAATTTCAAGAGAAAAAACTCATCACCGATTCTTCTCCCATCGTTGGTGTCAATGCACATACTGCAGATCCTCATTTTTTCACAGCAAAGGCCGGTTCTAGTGCGATTCGAAAAGGGGATTTTATCCTCATCGATCTTTGGGCGAAAGAAGCTGGGGAAAAAAGCATCTTCGGCGACATCACGCGTGTCGCGGTGGCAGATTCGAAGGGAACTGCCAAACAAGAAGAGGTCTTCCGCGCCGTTAGAAATGGGCAAAAAGCGGGTATTGCTCTTATCAGAGAACGCTTTGCTCTGAAAAAATTAAT